>CAMAQS010000019.1 GCA_945860565.1 Chitinophaga pinensis
AGGGAAAGCAACTTCAGATATGGCCGTTCGTGCAATATTGCCCATGCTCGAAAAAAAAGGTTTAGAT
The DNA here is from genome assembly GCA_945860565.1 of Chitinophaga pinensis. Taxonomy (GTDB): domain Bacteria; phylum Bacteroidota; class Bacteroidia; order NS11-12g; family UBA955; genus VMCP01. Next base: position 68 of record CAMAQS010000019.1, read on the forward strand.
CCTCTTGACATTGAAGTAATAATTTGTGCTACAGTAACCGGCGATTATGTGTTTCCTGCAACAGCAAATGTCATTGCCGATAAAATTGGTGCTAAAAATGCTTGGAGTTTCGATATTAGTGCCGCATGTTCTGGATTTTTGTATGCGCTTGAAACAGGTTCTAAATTGGTTTCTTCCGGTGCCTATTCCAAAGTATTGGTTATTGGTGCGGATAAAATGAGCGCAATTGTAGATTATACGGATAGAAATACCTGTATCATTTTTGGGGATGGCGCTGGTTGTGTTTTATTAGAACCCAATACCGAAGGATTAGGTGTTATTGATGCCGTTTTGAAGTCTGATGGCAGTGGGAGAGAGTTTCTACTTCAAAGAGCCGGTGGTTCTTTAAATCCACCAACCCATGAAACCATTGATCAACGTTTACATTATGTTTTTCAAGAGGGCAAAACAGTCTTTAAATTTGCAGTTACAAACATGGCGGATGTGAGTTGCGAAGTGATGGCAAGAAACAATTTAACAGGCAAAGACGTAGATTGGTTGGTGCCGCACCAAGCAAATTTGAGAATTATTGACGCCACTGCTGAAAGAATGGAATTGGATAAGTCAAAGGTTCTCATTAATATACAAAAGTACGGCAATACTACAGCAGGTACTTTGCCATTGTGTCTTTATGATTTTGAAAGTCAGTTTAAAAAAGGTGACAATTTGATATTTAGTACTTTTGGTGGCGGATTTACTTGGGGTGCTCTATACCTCAAATGGGCTTATTAAGATTCTCTTCTTAACAACGCTCCAAATATAAAATCTGCATTTTTCTCAGGTCCTCCAAAATACTGCTGAAAAACAACACTGAAATTTTTATTTTTCTGTATAAAAGTATTTATTACATTTTCGTTTTCATTTTCGAATATTGAGCAAGTCAAGTAGTAAATATTTCCACCCTTTTTTACTTTAGTGGCAATGTTGTCTAAGTATTGAAATTGATTATGTGAGATTTTTGCCAATCCAGAAGGGTCAAAAAATGCCAAATTCTCTGGGGTTCTTCGCCAAGTTCCACTGCCACTGCATGGCATGTCTGCCAAAATAAAATCAACAGGCTCTATTTTGGAAATTTCGGTCGTGTTATTCAAATCTATTTTTATGGTTTTGGGCTTCTCTATCTTTAAATTTTGGAAGCGCATGGCGTAATTCACCAATATAGATTCACGAATGTCGCTACCCAAAATGGATTTTGGCTTGCCCAACATTTTTAACGCAAGACTCTTTCCTCCAGCTCCAGCACAACAATCCCAAATGGTTTTGTCACTTATAGATGGCACAATTTCTAGTATACTAAGTGTGCTCGAAATATCTTGAATTATTCCCTTTCCATCGGCAATAAGCGATGAATAATCTCCGTCTTTTTCTAACTCAATTGTTCCATCGAATGGCATTTTAAAGTCCATGAAATCCGTTTTAAACTTTGGATTTAACAAAAAATAAACCGGTGGATTATTTAAAAACCAGACGTTTAACAACGAAAAATTTATTTCAGGAGAAATGTGTTCTTTTAAACTTTTATATGGATGAACCAAACATTCGCTGTTTGGATTTTCCAAAATTTGCAATAACGCGTCTTCTAAATTTTCATTGTTTAATTGGGTTAAATAAGTATAGTTTCGCCAATATGTGTAACATATATTTCTATAATTGCGGCGATCTTTACTTCCCCAGTTTTTGTTTTTTTGAAATGTATTTTTCAGGTAGAGATGAAATGGCGTCTCTCCATGATAAGGTGCAATAATTTGATTTAATGCATTATTTATTTGGCGTTTTAAGTGATTCACACAAATTAATACAATAACTTCTCGTTGCCTTTATACTTTACCAATCTTACACCAATATTGTAATAACCATTTGCATTTTTCGCCAGAGCAATGTTGTTAATAAAACCTATCATTGTGGCATTATTCAGAAAAATGGGAAATTGATTGCCATAAGTCATTAAATTGAAACCTATAAATGAAAATTGATCATGACCTTGATAGGCAAATCTACTCGGTTCACCCTGATGTTCATCCATGAAAATCTTAGAGAATTTTCTGGTTAGACTATCGGCTCCTCTTGAAAAGTTAATTGTTGGATATAAAATTTTGTTTTCGTCCGTTTCTTCAATTTTGAGTCTATGGTCATACCAATCAAAACTACCTACTATAAAAGAGCCTGGCTTTTTTTCAATCAATTTGTATAATGTGGTTTTGACTGCTTGTGATTCGCCAATTTGAATAAGCAAAATACTGTCACTTTTGGGCAAATTCGGACTGATTTTGCCATTTGATAGCCTATATACGCCGTATTTTCGTTTGGTGATTTGTTCCTTAAAATACTTCTGATAAAATCCAATGTATTTTTTAGCTTCTATGGAACCGTCGTCAATCAAACAAAACTGATGATTTTTAAATCGACTTCTTAAAATATTGGCCAAGCCTTTTATTCTTAATGAATCTGGCGAGAAGAAGTTAACCGAAGTGATAGCTTTGGGCATTTTTAAATTTTTTAAAGGCGATACCCAAATTAACTCTTTGTTAGATATAGAAGAGGACAATAAGTTTACTTGATTTTGTGAAATGGGTCCAAACAACACATCTAATTTTCGAAATTCAGATGTTTTAGACAGTTTTATCAATTCCATGCTGTCTTTTAATTGGCTATCCCAAACAAACAACGAACACTTGAATCCATATTGTTCCAAATCGGCCATAGCAATTTTTGCTCCTTGATAATAATCAATGATGGCTTCAACATTTCGGTTGGCGGCATCCGTGCCGTCTGAACTAAATGGCAGTAAAATCCCAATGTTATAGGTAATCTCGTTCTGAGAAAACAACTGTTTAAATGGACAACACAAAAGGGCCAAGAAAACAGCAGATATCGCCATATGTTTTTTAACTATTCCCATTCTATGGTTGCCGGTGGCTTAGAACTAATGTCATAAACGACTCGGTTTATTCCTTTTACGCGATTAATGATTGAATTAGATATGTCGCTTAAAATGTCATACGGTAAGTGAACCCAATCAGCGGTCATTCCATCAGTGCTGCTTACAGCTCTCAATGCAACAACTTGTTCGTAGGTTCTTTCATCCCCCATAACACCCACACTGTAAATTGGCAACAAGATACTTCCTGCTTGCCAAATTTTATCATACCAGCCGTGCTCTTTTAACTTATCTAAATAAATCGCATCACATTCTTGAAGCAATTTTACTTTACTTTCTGTTATATCCCCCAAAATACGTATTCCCAATCCAGGACCTGGAAAAGGATGTCTGTTCAATAGGTTTTCAGGTAGGTTTAATGTTTTACCTACTCTTCTTACTTCATCTTTAAAGAGTGCTCTTAATGGTTCAATGACTTTCAAATCCATTTTTTCGGGCAATCCACCCACATTGTGATGGCTTTTTATGGTTACTGATGGTCCTTTAACACTAACGCTTTCAATTACATCAGGGTATATGGTTCCTTGGGCCAACCATTTGGCATCGCTAATCTTTTTTGATTCACGTTCAAAAACATCAATAAATACCTTACCGATGGCTTTTCTTTTGGCTTCTGGGTCTGATAATCCTTTTAAAGCACCATAAAATTCAGCAGAAGCATCAATGGCTATAACATTTAGATTGAGTTCTTTATACGAATTTTGTACATCAACAAATTCATTTTTACGCAGCAATCCATTGTCAATAAAAATGCAAGTAAGTCTATGGCCAATTGCTTTATTTAATAACAAAGCAGCAACCGAACTATCAACTCCACCAGAAAGTCCCAAAATGACCTTTTCTGTTAAACCAACGGTTGATTGAATTTTAGCAACTGTCTCATCTACAAAGTGACCTGGAGTCCATTCACCTACACAATTGCAAATATTAAAAGCGAAATTTTTCAAAAGTTGCAAACCCTCACTGGTATGGTAAACTTCAGGATGGAATTGAATTCCATAAACTTCATTTATTTGATTCTCAAGTTTGAATGCCGCCACAGGAATGGAATTTGTTTTTGCAACAACGATTGCATTATCTGGTAGTGCCAAAATGGTATCGCCATGGCTCATCCAAACAGTGCTTTCGTAACTTAAACCATCTAATAGCGTGTTTCGTTCGCCAGTTTGAATTAATGTTGCCCTGCCATATTCACGGTGTTCACTTTTGCCCACCGTTCCACCAAGATTTTTAGCAATAAATTGCGCGCCATAGCAAATTCCCAAAACAGGTGATTGCTTAAACAGATTCTCTAAGTTAATTTCAGGGGCTTCATCGTCATTTACAGAACAAGGACTACCTGATAATATAATTCCTTTTACTGTGTGATCACGGTCAATGTTTGAGTCAAAGGGATGTATTTCACAATATACATTTAGCTCTCTCAATCGACGTGCTATTAACTGGGTATATTGGGATCCAAAATCAAAGATGATTATTTTTTCCGTCATGTTCTAGTCCGCAAAGTTAACCTAATCTGAAAGTATTTTAATGTTGAATTATGATTTTATAGCCATTAATTGGCGATTTAATTGATATAAGGCACAATTTAAAGCCCGTTCCATAAATTGTTGTCTGTTTCCGCGCAGCATATATTGCTTTACCACTGTATTTTCATGAACCTTTGTCCCGATAAAGATTGTACCAATGGGTTTGTTTTCAACTTCACCAGTAGGACCTGCAATACCAGTAGTAGAGATTCCAATTTCGGTATTAGACAATTCAGTCATTTGATTAACCATGGCTTCTGCAACGTCAGCACTTACGGCGCCATTTATATTGAACAAATTAGGATTAATTAAAAGCCGATTTACTTTAAAATCATTTGAATAAGTAGTCATCCCACCTTCTAAAATAGTTGAAATACCTGGTATTTGAACAAACTGATTGCAGATAAATCCACCGGTACAACTTTCAGCAAAAGAGATTTTAAGATTTTTTTCTTGCAACACGCTTGCCAAATATTCTGTAGGGGATATATCCCCAACGCACAAAACCTTATCCCCCAAAATCCCCAAAAGTTCATTGAAAACTTCTTCAAATTCATCTCCATTCGAATGGCTTAAATTTTGGTTCAAGCGAATTTTAACCATATTATAACTCGGCAAATAGGAGAGAGGATAGGTTTTAGAATATTTGGTCTCAAAATCATTGAGTAACTGACTCAATTTACTTTCAGGTTCTAAAAGAGTAATGAGGGTTCTTCTTTTTTGTTGGGGGATGTTATACTTTGTTTTGATGAAAGGGATAAAGGAATTTTCAATAATCTCTTCTACTTCATTTGGTACCCCGGGTAAGGAAATCACAATTTTTCCATCCATTTGAAACATCATACCGGGAGCGGTACCTGCTTTGTTAAATAATGTGGTGGAATTAGAAGGTAAATTCGCCTGTAATTTATTAATTTCAAGCAACTCACGGTGCCTATTTTTGAATATAACTTCCAAATGGTTTAATACATCTTGATCAATTCTCCAGTCACTTTTGAAAAATTTTGCTAGAGTACTTTTTGTAATATCGTCTTTTGTAGGACCCAACCCACCCGTAATAATTACCAAATCGGTTCGGGTCATTGAGTTTCCGAGACATTCTAAAATTTCATTTTCGTTGTCGGAAATACAATATTTACGAGAAATATTTATTCCAAATTCATTTAATCTTTTGGCAATATATACGCTGTTAGTATCAATTGTTTGACCCAGTAAAAGTTCATCTCCTATATTGATAATTTCAGCATTCATATTGCAAAAATATTATTAATTTATTTCTCTTTTGCGATTTTTACAACATATCGCTTTCATTAATTTACTAAGTTTGTGGAATGCCCGATAAAATCATCATTTATACAGACGGGGCTGCTTTAGGAAATCCAGGGCCAGGTGGATATGGAGCGGTTATGATGTTTGGTCCACATAGAAAAGAACTTTCCCAGGGTTTTAAATTAACTACCAACAATAGAATGGAATTATTGGCTGTAATAGTGGCTTTATCGAATATTAAGGATAAATCAATTCCCATTGAAGTGTATACCGATTCTCAATATGTTTGCAATGCAATTGAGAAAAAATGGCTTTTCGGTTGGCATAAAAAAGGCTACGCAAAAATCAAAAATCCAGATTTATGGAAACAATTTTACATCATCTACCATCAATTTAACATTCGTTTTATTTGGGTTAAAGGACATGCCGGCATAAAAGAAAATGAACGTTGTGATGTTTTAGCAACCACCGCGGCGAAAGAAAATCCCACAAGTGTTGATTCCTTTTACGAACAATCACAGAACGAATCTACGCTGTTATAATTAGTTGTTTGGCATTTTCTAAAGCAGCAGTAGTAATGGTATCACCGCTCAACATTTTTGCAACTGCTTCTATGCGTTCCTCATTTGACAAGGACTTCACAATTGTATTGGTATCGTTATCTTGATAAATTTTAACAATTCCCAATTGATGGTGTCCACAAGCTGCCACTTGCGGTAAATGTGTGATGCACAATACTTGGTGAATTTCACCCATTTGTTTTAATAATTTACCCATTTTTCCGGCCGTTTCTCCACTAATTCCAGTATCGGCTTCATCGAAAATTAAAGTGGGCAGCGATTTATGTTTGGCTAAGATACTTCTAAAGGAAAAATTCAATCTAGAAATTTCACCGCCAGACGCAACTTCAGACAACAATTGAATTGGAGTACCTGGATTGGCCGTAAAATAAAGGCTTATTTTATCGATACCAGTTTCGCTTAAAAGGTGGTTTCCACTTTCAAATCGAAATTCAATTTTGGCATGTGGAAGTGAAAGTTCTTTTAAAATAGATTCTACTTCAATTGTTAACTCTTTGGAAGCTTCAATTCTGGCATTAGAAATGGAAGTTCCAATTTTTATTACTTCATTAAACAAGAAGTCAAGTTCTTTTTGAAAAGCCAATATTTCGGATTCTATGGTTTCAATATTTGATACAGAAAGTGAAAGGTCTTCAGAAATGGCGAGAATTTCTGTTGTTGTTTGCACATTGTGTTTGCGCATTAAACTTTGAATCTTAGACAATCTGTCATTTAGTCTTTCCAATTCATTTTCGTCCTGGTCTATTTTTTCAGAATATTCTGAACATTCCTCTGAAATGTCTCTTGTTTCAATCAAAATAGATTCAATTCTTTGATTTATTGCAGACAATGATTCATTCATAGTTGCAACTGGTTTTAAAGCCTGTTTCGCATGGCTTAACAATTGTACAATTGAAAGTTCATTTTCAGAAAATAGATTGGAAACAGTTTGAAGTGATTCAATGATTTTAGATGCCTGGGTCAGAATAAGAATTCTCTCTGCCAAAATCAACTCTTCGTTTTCTTGAATCTCTAAATCTGAAATTTCATTTAATTGAAATAAATTGAATTCAAATTGTTTTTTTTGATTTGAGAGCAATTCTGAATGAGAATGGATTTTTTTTTGAATCAGTTTGTATTGAGAAAATTTTGTTTTATAATCAGAAAAAAGTTGCTTTTGTGGCATAAAATCATCGATAATGTTAAGCTGTTCCTTCGGATCAGCCATCATTAAAGAGGTGTTTTGTGTTTGTATTTCAACAATTTTTTGACCGAGTGATTTAAGTATTGACAAATTCACCGGAGTATCGTTAACAAATGCGCGAGATTTGCCATTTTCGCTCATTTCTCTTCGAATAATGGTTTCGGGATGGTAGTCTAATTCTAGTTCTTCAAATGTATTTTGAAGACCCAATTTGTCAATCTGAAAATTGGCTTCTATAATGCATTTTGATTCACCCGCTGAAATAACATTGGCATCGGCTCGGTTGCCCAATATTAAACCTATAGCGCCCATTAATATGCTTTTTCCAGCACCAGTTTCACCTGTAATGGTCGTAAGTTTATCGTTAAACTTTAAGTCGAGTTCTTTAATTAATGCGTAATTTCTGATAGATAGACTTAGAAGCATAAAACTATCTGGTAAGGATGTTGTTCATAACCCATAAATTTTCATTGATCTCTTTTTTATGGTAAATGGCTGTTTCAAAAGGGGTAAAGCAAACTTGATCATTTACAATTCCAACAGCTTGCCCATTTATACCTTCCACCAATGCTTTTACAGCGTGTGCTCCAATTCTGGATGCCAAAATTCGATCGTTTGCTGATGGTTTGCCACCACGTTGAATGTGACCCAACACGGTAACACGAATGTCTGTTTCTGGATAATTCTCCTGAAACTTTTTTGCCAATTCAAATGCATGTCCTTCTTCATCGCCTTCGGCAACTACAAAGATGGAGAATTGTTTGGTACGTGATTTTTTTTCATAGGTACAAATGATATCGGCGAATTCATTGTCTTTTTCTGGGACAAAAATTCCTTCGGCACCACCAGCAATACCCGCATTTAGGGCAATATGTCCTGAATGTCTACCCATTACTTCAATGAAAAATACCCGATTGTGGGCGTCCGCTGTGTCGCGAATTTTGTCAATGGCATCCATAGCCGTATTGATGGCAGTATCGTATCCAATGGTAAAATCTGTTCCATATAAGTCATTGTCGATGGTTCCAGGACAACCAATACAAGGAATGCCGTACTCGTTTTGCAAAGTCATTGCCCCTGTATACGTTCCATTCCCACCAATACAAACCAACCCGTCTATTCCAATTTCTTTTAAGTTATTGTAGGCTTTTTTGCGGCCTTCTGGAGTCATGAATTCTTTGCTTCTGGCCGTTTTTAAAATTGTACCACCATATTGAATGATATTTCCCACACTTCCTGCATTTAGCAAATGAATGTTGTTTTCTATCATACCTTGATAGCCACCAGTTATTCCATAAATTTCTAGATCAAAATGGACACCAGCCCTTACAACAGCGCGCAAACATGCGTTCATACCTGGGGCGTCACCACCGGAAGTAAATACCGCAATTTTTTTCAATTGGTTTTTCATTTATTTTATCAAAGGTAGCGCAAACCAAGGAAAATGTATATTTGAATTCAATAAAAAACCCCTGAAATTTTCAGGGGTTTTTGCAAATTATGTGAATGAATTTATTATTTTAAAATTCCTCGGTAATCGAATTGGTAATAGTCATTGTGATTTCCAATTGCAGGTAAATCAACAACTGCTGTAATTTTAACAATAAATAAATTAAAAGTAATGTCTTTTCCAGAACGAACCAAAATAATATCATCTTTGGCTAAACTTGTAATGGTTTCAGTCATTTTTGTTTTGTTTGCTTTGTAAAGATTGAATAAATAAGTGGTAGAAGTACCATTTACCCAGTCGTTGGCAGCCACTTTTACAAAAGTAGAACCATTGCCAGAACCCCAAGTTTTAGACCATTGGGCCGCAGATATTGCGGTTTTGTCTAGAATATCCTTTTCTACAGATGTTCCAGAAATAATTTCTTGAGCGTTATACAAGTCAAATGCCGAAGGCAAAGTAATAGAACTCGCATTGTACACTTTAAACCCACTTTGACCCTCTAAAGAAGTCATAGCTGGTGTCATAGACAAGGTAACAGAAGTACTGCTAGATTGACCATTGCCATCATTGGCCGTAAATGTGTAAACCACTTCATCACCAGCTGCACCCAATGCAATTAACGAGCGATTGAAGTTGATTTCTTTAGTGGTTAAAGCCGTATCTAATATAGTTTTAGTTTGAGTTCCCCAAGCTGCCTTTATTTGTACGTTTTTCATTGCACCAGAGCCAGCAGTGGCTTTCACATTGAAGATTACTGCAGTTCCTGCAACTACATCTTTAGAAGCACTAATAAAAGCGCCACCAGTACCTAAACTAATGGTTGGTTTTGGGTCTGAGCTTGCTTCATCACCGCATGATCCTAAAAAGATCAAACTTGGAAGTGCAAGTGCCATCATAATTGTTCTTAATTTCATAAGTATTTTTCTATCTGTTCGTCGCAAATTTCGCCATTAATACGACAATTGCAAATTTGTTTAAGTAAAAGTTATTTTTTTTTAATTTTATCCCCCAAAATCCTAACAATATGTCATTTTGTCTTATTTGTGTCCATCGTATATTCCAAATTTGTTAATTTGGCTTTTCATAGCAGTAAAAAACGGTGAATTTGTCATTAAATTGAAATCAGACATATTTGGCACAAGCATTGACTGAACAATGGCTACAACATGTTTAATAAAAAAATTCAAATGATGGGTTTTATGGGCGACGATGATAATGTAGATGAATCACCGGAATTTTTACCACTTTTTTCAAAGCAGGAGGAAGAGGAAAGCAATAAAATGGAAATTCCAGATGAAATTCCAATTTTAACCATTAAAAATACTGTTCTTTTTCCAGGTGTTATATTTCCTATAACTGTAGGTAGAGATAAAAGCATAAAATTGGTAAAAGAAGCCAATAAGTTGGATAAAACCATCGCAGTAGTTTCACAAATGAACTCTGATGTTGAAGATCCAAGCACCGATGATTTGTTTAGTATAGGTGTCATAGCCAAAATAATTAAACTCATGCGCATGCCAGACGGCTCAACAACTGTTATCATTCAGGGAAAACGCAGAGTGAAAATTGGTGAATATACTACCAGCGAACCCTATTTTAAAGCCAAAATTGCACCAAATCCAGATAAGAAATTTAAAGAAGACAAAGAATATAAAGCCATTATTAGCTCTATAAAAGATATTTCTAATAACATTATAAACTTATCTCCCAATATACCCTCTGAAGCATCTATTGCCATAAGAAATATAGATTCAAGCGTTTTTCTAATTCATTTTGTGGCCAGCAATTTAAATATTACTGTCCTAGAAAAGCAAAAATTGCTTGAAATGTTAGATCCTAAAGCAAGGGCTCAAAAAGTGCTTGAATATGTGACCAACGAACTGCAAATGCTTGAATTAAAAGATCAAATTCAAAATAAAGTTCGTACGGACATCGACAAACAACAAAGAGAGTATTTTTTACATCAACAAATTCGCGCCATCCAAGAAGAGCTAGGCGCTGATACCCCCGATAAAGAAATTCAGAACTTAAGAGAAAAAGGGGCAGCTAAAACTTGGAACAAAGAAATTAAAGACCATTTTACCAAAGAAATCGAGCGATTAAGTAGAGTGAATCCTGCCTCTCCGGACTATTCTGTGGGTTTAAATTATGTTCAATTGTTGCTTGATTTGCCTTGGGATCACTATACCAAAGACCGTAATGACCTCAAAGTAGCAAAAAAAGTGTTAGATGAGGACCATTTTGGACTTGAGTTGGTGAAAAAGAGAATTTTAGAATATTTGGCCGTTTTGAAATTAAAAGGAGATTTGAAAAGTCCCATCATTTGTTTGTATGGACCTCCAGGCGTAGGTAAAACATCCCTCGGAAAAAGCATTGCCAAAGCATTGGGAAGAAAATATGTTAGGATGAGTTTGGGTGGTTTACACGATGAATCTGAAATTCGTGGACACCGAAAAACATACATCGGTGCAATGCCCGGGAGAATTATTCAAAGTCTAAAAAAGGTTTCTTCGTCTAATCCTGTTTTTGTTTTGGATGAGATTGATAAATTGGGACGTGATTTTAGGGGTGATCCTAGTTCTGCCATGTTAGAAGTGTTAGATCCAGAACAAAATTCTACCTTCTACGACAATTACCTTGAAGTTGATTATGACTTAAGTAAAGTACTTTTTATAGCAACCGCAAATTCATTGGATTCGATTCAACCTGCTTTGTTAGACCGAATGGAAATCATTGAAGTAAGTGGGTATAGCATTGAAGAAAAAATTCAGATTGCCAAGAAATATTTGTTGCCAAAACAAAGAAAAGCACATGGATTAAATGGGAAACAATTTAGAATTACAGATGACGCCCTTCAAAGTATAATTGAACAATATACCAGAGAAAGTGGTGTTAGAGGTTTAGATAAAAAAATTGCGTCTATCGCCCGTTTTACGGCCCAATTGGTGGCTTCTGAAGAGAGTTTTAAAGCCCTCATCGGCATTTCTGACATCGAAAAAATATTGGGTCCAGAGAAAATGGAGCCTGAAATGTATGAAAACAATAAAACAGCAGGTGTTGTAACTGGTTTGGCGTGGAGTCCAATGGGAGGTTCTGTTTTGTTTGTTGAAAGTAAATTAATCCCCGGAAAAGGAGAGTTAAAAGTGACTGGTCAACTTGGCGATGTTATGAAAGAGAGTGTTAGTTTGGCACATACATTTTTAAAGTCTCATGCGGATTACTTAGATTTAGACCACCGTATTTTTGACCATTGGGGTGTTCACATCCACTTTCCAGCTGGTTCGATTCCAAAAGATGGTCCTTCTGCAGGTATTACCGTTTTAACTTCTTTGGCTTCTTTGTTTACCCAAAGAAAAATAAAAAACAAACTCGCCATGTCTGGTGAAATTACACTAAGAGGAAAGGTATTGCCTGTTGGTGGAATAAAAGAAAAAATACTCGCAGCAAAAAGAGCGGGAATCCATGAAGTTATTTTAAGCGTGCAGAATGAAAAAGATGTACTTGACATTAAACAAGAATATTTGGTGGGGATGAAATTTCACTATGTAAAAAACATGTTTGAAGTATTAGACATCGCATTATTAGCCGAAAAAGTAAACAAACCAGTCGAAGTAAATAAACCTTTAATAGAAAAGGCTCCGTGATTTCAATATCTTTGTAAACTATGATTCTAAAGAAGTTTCTTCACTACGTAACTTTCCGGAAATCAACCGGAACTAAATCAAGTTTTAACCTTAGGGTTATGCATGGAATTAATAAAATTTCGATTTTTATGTTTTTAGGCGCCGTCATTGTTATGCTCGTTCGTTTTTGTAAATAAAATCAATGAAATTTGGTCTGGTTGTTTTGTTGTTGTTCGCTACTAATTTATTAAGCAGCCAACCAATCCCTCAACTAGAAAACAATGTTCCAGTCAATTTGCCCCTAACTTTTTTGGGCATTGACAATGAACAAATTCAGTCCATGTCTTTTACTCCTTTATTTAAAGTGAAGGATTCAAAAGTTCAAAATTTCTTAGATTTATCGGGTGCAGATTTTGGAAGTGTAGAACCCGAAATTCCCATTGTTTTGCCTACTTCAGCCTTTAAGGATTTAGCCTATGGCTACTTTTTTAATTCACACCAGCAAAACAACATAGAGCCCAATTATACCTTGTTTGTTTTGGAATACCCTTCGAATTTCCATACCGTTTCCAAGTCAAGAATTTGGTTTGATTTGAACAACAATTTTAATTTTATGGATGATTCCGTTTCCTACTTAAAAAAAGGAAAATTGACCAGCCCTTTAAAATTAAATCGCAATTCGAATTTGCCATTATTTGTGAATTTTGAGTATTTTCCTTACCGAAAGTTTCTGCAATTTTCGAATATGAATGATTCGGCCATGAAATGGTTAAAAGGAAATCGAGACTATTTGGGGTCAAAAGCGGCACTTAAAGAATCTCGCCTCAATTTAATTTATGGGAAATTTATTGTAGATGGGGACACATTGAAAATTGGACTAAAAGATGCAAATCTAAATGGCAGTTACAATGATCCCAACATTGATAGAATTTACATTGGTCAAATTTCAGATTCAATCTTTCAAGCAAAAAATGCCTATATAATGAATGAAAAAAACAATGTTGTTTTTTGGATGGGAAATGCGTTGGAATTGGATTTTGAGAAAATCGACCAAGGGATTATAACTGTTAAGTTAAAAGCAAAATATAAGAACGAATATTCTCTTACTGTTGGTGAAAAAATCCCAAGATTTAAATTTTGTGTGGCCAAAAAGGATGCAAAAAGAATGTCTGTTCGCAGGGTCAAAGGAGATTATAAAATCATTTACGTTTGGAGTGCTGACAATATAAATTTCATTAAAGATACGGCAAATTTGCATGCGATTCAAAGGACTTTACCTGAGAATATAAAGTTAATTATGTTAAATCACGGTGGAAGTGGCAAATATGTAGGCCGATACAATAAACGTTTTGAAATTAGCGCCATCCAAGGATTTTGTAGTTCTAAAATCACAAAAAAACTAAAATTACAAAATATGCCACAAGTTTTTATACTTGATGAATCTAACAGAATTGTAAAAATTGGCAAATCTAGCGCTGTAATTGCGCAATTTTTAAGTAAAAATGGGCAGAATTTCGAATAAGTCCTCTGAAATCCTTAATATTGCAGACAAAGATTACAATGAAAAGAACCGCAACAATTGTTATATTGGTAATTTTATTACTTTTATCGGCAGGTACAAATACTTGGTTGTACTATAATGGGAGTCCATCCGACGCACAAAAAGAATTGGCTTTAGCCGCACAAAAAGATTCATTACAGAAGGAATTATTGCGCATGGAAGATTCTTTGAATTCCGTGGTTGCAAGTTTACAAACTGAAAATTCCTCTTTGGTAACCAAAGTTTCTGAATTAGAAAGCGATAAGAATCCAAAAATCATGATGGCTTATCGTGAGATAAACAGAATTAGAAGGCAATTGGTTAACGCTGGCAATGGCGGAGGATCAAGTTCTAGCGAAACCACATCTTCTTCAAGAGGCGGTAAAAATGGCAACTTGGATGAATTGAAAAGAAAATTGGCCGAAGCCCAAGCACGCATTAAACAATTAACATCGCAAATAGATTCATTGGTCACTGAAAAAAACCAATTGGTTATAGATGTTGAAGTGGCAAAAGGGGAGAAAGAAGCGCTTCAAGTTGAAAATGGAGAATTGAAATTGCGTTTAGAAAAAGGCGCCATGCCTCAATTTGGTACTTTAATTACATCGCCACTTGAAGAAAAAAGAGCCTTAACCACCAAAGCGAAAAGTGTAGATAAATTTAACATCACTTATGATGTTCTTGAAAATCCAATGGTAAATGAAGTGCTTGAGGAAGAAGTGACCATTCGTTTAATCGATCCAGACGGCGGAGTGCTTTCTGTAAATAACAAATCATTGCAAGACAAAACCAAGGTGATAAGTTTGAAAAATAAAATCACATTTGACGGCGCTTTGCAAAAAGTAAAATGGTCTTTCCCTCCAACTGGTTCTTTAAAAGGAAAGTTGAAAAAAGGAAAATACACCACCGAATTGTGGACCAGAGACTTGTTACGTCAAAAGAATACCTTTGAATTAAAATAAAATATATCACATTTATATTGAAAGAGGGGCTTTAAGTCCCTCTTTTTTTTGGGGGGATGTAGACCGCGGTTTGTGGAGTAGAGTGACCAATTCAAATATAATACTGCATACATCATCGGCACATTCGACTTCGATTGCACCTCCGCTCAGTGACCTGAACGGGTGTAATCGCAGTAGAAATCATTATTTGTTAAGCTCACTATAAGGACACTGCACTTCGGTTCGTTCCTCACTCAGTGGCCGCGACCAACGGGAGTCGAATGTGCCGACCTCATTTGCACAATGCCCCGTCACTGCACTTCGGTTCGTTCCTCACTCAGTGGCCGCGGAGGTGCAACCAATGGCGTAATCAGTATTTATTAGGTACAATAAAAGGTCACTGAGCACAATACCGGTGGCTGAGGGTCTCGAAGCCCCGGCCTCATTTGCAAACTTTTTCGACCTATTTAAATATTATACTGCATACATTACCGGCCCATTCGACTCCGAGCAGTCGCGGATACTGAGGTCCTCGAAGTACAGGAACCTGCTTTTGGCCTATCCATTGAACAATTCTGCATGAACTGCATACTGCAAGGCCACCGCACTTCGGTTCGTTCCTCACTCAGTGGCCGCGGAGGCCTTAGCCGCAGTCGAATGTGCAGGCCTCAATTGAACAATTCCCCAAACTAGGGTTCTCATTTTGCACTGTTTACAATACATTTCCTCTCACAATTTCCGATTTTTGCAGAATTTTAAAATTCCCCTCTTTCGGAGGGGTGTCAGCCGCGAAAAATCACATCCAAAAAGAAAAATTAAACTACGGCTGACGGGGTGGTTCTGCCATCATCCGCATCATTTTAAATTAAAAGACTATCCTGCAAATCCGTTAAATCCTCCAAATCGTGTTCAGACAATTAACCCCAAGCAACAAATTTGAGATAGTATGCACACATAACGGTGGCTGAGGCTCTCGAAGCCCCGGCACTTCGAGACCCTCAGTGACCTGCTTGGAGTTGTCAATTAAACTTTTTTGATTATCGGCAAACCGCCAGGACATAGCACTTCGGTTCGTTCCTCTCTCAGCGGATGTGGCAGCCATAGCCAGGGTGGTAATTATTATTTATTAAGCAGTCTACAAAATCACTGAGCACAATATCGGTGGCTGAGGGTCTCGAAGCCCCGGCCTCATTTACAAAATCCCCCAAACTAGCTTATTCATTTTGCACTTTTTACAATACATTTCCTTGCACAATTTCCGATCTTTGCAGAATTTTAAAATTCCCATCCGTTGGAGGGGTTTCAGCCGCGCAAAATCACATCCAAAAAGAAAAATTATACCACGGCTGACGGGGTGGTTATGCCATCATCAGCATCATTTTAAATTATAAGACTATCCTGCAAATCCATTAAATCCGTCAAATCGTGTTCAGACAATTAACACCCAAGTAACAAATTTGAAATAGTATGCACACATAACGGTGGCTGAGGCTCTCGAAGCCCCGGCCCATTCGACTCCCTTTGGTCCCTCAGTGACCTGCTTGGAGTTGTCAATTAAACTTTTTGATTATCTGCAAACTGCCTTCCCCCGAAATAATTAATTCCAAAATTTAGAGAATTTTCCTTTCAACACACATAATGTGCTAATTTTGCATTTTATGGAAATCGCATCCAAATACAATCCCTCCGAAATTGAATCAAAATGGTATTCATTCTGGCTAGAAAATAAGTATTTTAAAAGTACTCCAGACCACAGAACGCCTTATACAATAGTCATCCCGCCGCCCAATGTTACCGGGGTTTTGCACATGGGACACATGCTCAACAACACCATTCAAGATGTTCTTATTCGCAAAGCGCGTATGGAAGGTTTCAACGCCTGTTGGGTGCCCGGAACAGACCATGCCAGCATTGCTACCGAAGCCAAAGTAGTTGAACTTTTGGCATCACAAGGCATTTCTAAAAACGATATCTCCCGCGAAGAGTTTTTAACGCACGCTTGGAGCTGGAAAGAAAAATACGGTGGAATTATCCTGGAGCAATTGAAAAAATTGGGTGCCAGCTGCGATTGGGATAGAACCCGTTTTACCATGGAAGAAAGTTTGTCTGAAGCCGTTATCGACGTATTTATTGATTTGTATAAAAAACAATTAATATACAGAGGTACGAGAATGGTGAATTGGGACCCAAAAGGAAAAACCACCCTCAGCGACGAAGAAGTTTACTTCAAAGAAGTAAACGATCAGCTGTATTATGTGAAATATGAAGGGGTTGATTTTGAGGGATACCTTGAAGTCGCCACCGCCAGACCTGAAACCATTGCTGGTGATGTGGCAGTGTGCGTGAATCCAAACGATGAACGTTTCACCCATTTGATTGGAAAAAAAGTACGTGTGCCCTTGATTAATAGGGAAGTAGAGATTATTTCCGATGAATATATAGACATTGAATTTGGTACAGGTGTGTTAAAAGTAACTCCCGCGCACGACATTCACGATTACGAGATTGGACTAAAATTCAACTTGCCTGTAATTGACACCATCTCAGAAGATGGCACCATTTCAGCCAATGGAGAATTGTTCATTGGGTTGGATAGGTTTGAAGCCAAGAAAGAATGGGCAAAAAAATTGGAAGAAAATGGTTTACTCGTAAAAACGGAATCCTATACCCACAACGTAGGATTTAGTGAAAGAACCCATGTGGTAATTGAGCCAAAAATAAGTACCCAATGGTTCTTAAATATGAAGGAATTTCTCGTGAAGAATCCTGAAGTTCTTACATCGGTAATGAACGATGAAATTAAATTCTTCCCTGAGAAACTAAAAAACACGTACAGACATTGGATTGAAAATATCCGCGATTGGAATATTTCGCGTCAGCTTTGGTGGGGACACCGCATACCGGCGTGGTATTTAGAATCGGGTGAATTTGTGGTTGCCAAAACCGGCGAAGAGGCGGTAATTGAATTTGAAAAGATAGGTAAGAGTGTATCTGTTAATCAGATTAGCCAAGACAGCGATGTATTGGATACTTGGTTTAGTTCATGGTTGTGGCCCATTTCTGTTTTTGATGGTTTCGATAAAGAATCAAATGAAGTAGATTATTATTATCCAACAAACGACTTGGTAACAGCACCTGAAATCATGTTTTTCTGGGTAGCGAGGATGATCATGGCAGGGTATGAGTACAAAAGAGAACTGCCTTTTAAAAACGTTTATTACACAGGCATTGTGCGCGACAAACAGCGCCGTAAAATGAGTAAAAGCTTGGGAAATAGTCCAGACCCATTGGATTTAATACAAGCATCAGGAGCCGATTCAGTGCGTTTGGGCATGTTGCTTTGTTCTCCAGCCGGCAATGACATTTTATTCGATGATTCTCAAATAGAACAAGGACGTAATTTTTGTAACAAAATATGGAATGCCTATAGATTGTATCTAAACTGGCAAACGGAAGAGAGTATTACAGAAATGCGTGGATACGAAGCCGAAGCGATTACTTGGTTTAAAGCCCGATTTAATCAGTTATTGGAACAAAACGAGGGGTTGTTTCAACAATTTCGCCTTTCTGATGCGTTAATGAATTTGTATAAAATTATTTGGGATGACTTTTGCAGTATTTATTTGGAAGCGGTAAAACCCAAATTTGGGGAAAAAATTTCCGAAAAAGCAAAGGCTGAAACCCGAATCATTTTTGCCGATTTAATGAAGGCCTTGCATCCATTTATGCCGTTTATTACCGAAGAATTGTTTCATTTGTTGCATGAAAATAATCCAGAGATGGCATGTATTGTGAGCCAATATCCAAAAGCCCATGCGGTTGAGAATGCGTTGGACTTGGATTTGCCGATTCAGCTCATTACCGAAATTCGAAATCTAAAAGCGGTAAAACAAATTGCACCTAAAGAGCAATTGGATATTGAAATACGCAATCCAGAAAAAGAATTTGGCCTATTTGCTAAAATGATTTCAAAATTATCTAATGTGCAGATGGTTTCTGAAATTGGCGAAACAAACACGGTTTCTATCGTAATTAAGCGATCTGAAATTCTTGTGCGTTTAAACGAAGACATCGATTATGTTGCGGAAATTGCGAAAATAAAAGGCGAAATCGAATATTTAGCAGGCTTTTTGCAATCGGTAAACCAGAAATTATCGAATGAAAAGTTCGTGAATAATGCCAAACCAGAGATTCTAGAAAGAGAGAGACAAAAATATAGCGATACCCAAACAAAAATGGAGAATTTGGAGTTACAGCGCAAAAATTACGAATTACTGCTTTCTGCGGGTAATTAAATTTTTGTTGTGGTAATTTCCTATGGCATTGCCTAATTTTTTACCGTTTTCTATGGCTTCAATGTAATGGATGCCACCGTACAAACGACTGATGCAAGCTTCATTGCTTGCTTCTCTGAAACTATTAAACTTGCGAACACCAAGACCAAATTGAAATTCAGCACTATCCGTGTAACTTACTTCACCAAACAGGTTGGTTAAAACGGTTGCAGCGGCACTAGACACAACGCTGTGACCGCTAGGATATTCTGGAAATGCAGGCGTTTCTATCAACGGCAACCAAGACGAATCGATGGTTTTACGGATGGAAGTAACAGGACGAACATATTCAAAATGATATTTGGCTTCCCAGCAAGCAATGAATGCATCGTGCATTGCCGATGAAAGTCTTAACATGCCTTCCGCCGATTCCATCAAACTGTATTTTTTTTGTCTAGCTACAGTAGAAAACATCCCCAACCAATGTCCTGCAGGAGATACCTTCAACACATTAATCGTGGCATGTCCATAGTGAAAAGTGCTGTTTGGATTGTCGTCCCAATACTTTGCAATTCGTATTTTGTTGGAGTCTAAATTTTTACTGGTGGTATAGACTTGATTTTGATATTCTAAAAACTTCTTGTTTTTTCCAAGCTGATAGGGTGCAGGTAGGGGCAAAGTATCTCTAAACGCACTAGAGTTAGATATAAAAACTGTTCTTAACTTTTTCCATTGAGGTTCTACGGCTTGCATGTATTCGGTAGGTGTAGGCTGCCAAAATTCGTCGTTGGTTTTGGCCAAATACAAATCCACGCCACGAATTTGATCGAAAGTATCTTTTTTTGCCCACTTAATAATGGCTTTGCCTAAACTATCCCCCCAAGCCATTGAATTATTATACATTTCACTTCCTAAAGCAGATTTATAATATGCCAGTTTTCGGTTTCTAAAACCTTCAATTGAATCTTCTCTATAAACCACGGCTTTGGCAACAGTGGTATAGGCTACCATAGCGGCCAAATCCAAACAATATGATTTGCTTGTATCTACTTTTGGTAAATTTCCCAATTTATTGAATTGACCGGATACACTTTGGTAATCGGGATAAAAGGGCACAAGGGCTTCATACGCGGCAATGCATGCATACATATAACGACGTGCTCCAGCGGGGGCTGAAACGCGATCTAAAACTATGGCATTCTGAATAGACAAATTGCATTGACTTAATATATCTGAACTTAACAGGATTCGTTTGGGTTCGTTTTTATTGCATTGTATGAGCGTGAAACACACCATCAATATCAGGTAAATTCGTCTAATCATGGAGCAAATATATTCACTTTGTTGAACAAAATAAGCAAAATGTAAAAACAAAAAAGGGCTGCCATTTGGCAACCCTTTATATAGATTTATGTATTTTTAGATTATTTGTCCTCTAGAATAATTCCAGATTCACCTTTATATGGTGAAGCTATTTTAACGTATTCTTTCAATCTTTTGATGGTTTTAACCCTTAATGAAGATTTTGAACGATTTTTAGCTTCTTTTCTTTTTAGTCTTGTAACTCCCATGGCGATAAATATTTCTGCAAATATAATTAAAAAAATAGTTATTTCAATACTTGACCCTTAGAATTATAAAATTGGACAGATTTTACACTTTTATTTAGATAAACTCCAGGATATCTTCCAGACAAATAGCCTCCACCATAACCAATGTAACATTGTTTGGTTTTACCGTTTGTCAAGGTTAAAATAGATTTGACCGCACCTTTTGGAGCTTTTATAAATGTGGTATTGTTTTTTAGTTTAAATGTTTTGGGGGATGCGTTGTTCTGCGAGGCCACTATTTGAATAGAGTTATTTACTGGCAAACTCACAATGGCTCTTCCATCGCCGGGAACGTTAAATCCAACATGTGGACCGTTTTTAAAGGAAAGTTTGCCATTGTTATTCAACAATACAAATCCGTTTAATGCATCGTCAGGACCGTGAGTTACTCTAGAATATCGATTGTTACCCGTTCCAACAATATCGTCGAAACCATCACCATTCACATCTATGGTCATCATACCAGTAATGGGGCCAATGTTTGCTTCAAAAGGCAACTTTGAAACAGCGAATCCATTGCCATTGTTGGTAAGCAATAAATGGCTGAATTCATTGGCGAACATTTTATTTTGAGATAAATTGGGTTCCCCGAAAATTTCCGTCATGGTTTTTCCACCAAATGCGGTGTACGTGGTGAACTTTTTACTCAAGAAACTCGGAAATGCAACCACCATTTCGTCCATTTGATACAATGGGTATTCTTTTTCATTTTTGGAATAACCGAAGAAGAAATCGTGACGGCCATTGCCATCCACATCAGACCAATAGATGTTGAGAGGTTCACTTTGGCTCGCTCTTACAAACGAGTTTGAACCTTTATTGGAGATTACATAATCTAAATCTCCATCATTGTCTATGTCAATAGGCGCAATGCTATTGTACCAACCGGAATAGTTTAACGTTCCAACTTCATTGGTGGCATTTACAAATTTACCTTTTACGTTTTTCATAAAAACAATGGGTGTGTACTCACCAACAAGCATCAAATCTTGATATCCATCGTTGTTATAATCGGTGAAAATGGATTCGCAAATCATACCGGGCATGAATAAATCTGGAGCGTCTTTTTCTGTTGCATCTACAAATTTCCCTTCTTCATTTCGCAACAAATAACTGCGAATTTCGATGAATGGATATAAACCGGGCAGCAACCTACCAGAAACAAATAAATCTAAATCGCCATCATTGTCATAGTCCCCGGCAGCAACAGAGCTGCTACTTCCTGTTACTTTAGGAAGATTTTGAGTATTGTCAATGAAATTTCCCTTTCCATCATTCTTAAATAATCTATGGGTATAGTTTGCATTGGGCCAAGAGAACTCACTTCCACCGGTAGCAACGTATAAATCCAAATCACCGTCTCCATCGGCATCAAACAATAAACATCCTGTAACATCGGTTTTTATATTTGTCCATGGTTGGGTTTTGGCATCTACAAATGCACCATTATTTTGTTGAAGCATTAACTTGGAACCAGTGCTACCAGACGCATTGGCCATAAATACATCTAATAAACCATCTCCATTCACGTCGCCGGTGGTCATCCCAGGGCCTAACATGGTAAATCGATGGGGAAGTAGTGGTTCTCGTTTAAAATCGGGGGTTTCTTGTTCGCTGTGTTTAAATTTGAGGGATTCAACTTCTTCGAAAAACGATTCTTTTGAATTCAAACCCGCTATTACAGATTTTCCATTTGCTCCAGCTATTTCATCTATGTCTATCGAAATTGTGCGATTAAACTCAAAGTCCTTTAATTCCTTTGTTTTTCCATTTAAAGTTACAATTGAGAGTTTTATGTTGTCCTTATTTTCACCAAAACCAATATGAATGATAGGTTCTGAAGAACTTAAGTATCCACGATTGTTAGACAATTCAAACATTCTTTTTACAGCTTCTTGCTCCACAATGACTTTGGTTCCAATGGTGGTTTTGTTTGTTTTAGAAGTGAATTTTATATTAATGAAATTGCCTGATTTATTGACATTTTTATAAACCAACGCTGGTTCACCTTGATTGCAAACAATCAAGTCTATTTGTCCATCCCCATCTAAATCCCCGTAGGCAGAACCTGTACTGAGTGTTTTCTCAGGTGTGCCAAAGGATTCAGATTTATTTGAGAATCCATTTCCTTGTTGGTTGATATACAAATAATTAGTCAGTTTTTCAAAAGGCAGTCTATCTAAAACATCCTTGTGAGTAACTTTGCCTCCATTTTGTTGTTCGCGTCTATTTTTAAATAACACAAAATCTAAGTTAGTAACATCTCTGTAATACCCGTTGGTGACAAATAAATCTTGATAAGCATCGTTGTTGAAATCGCAGAATAGGGGAGACCAACTCCAATCGGTTCTGGCAACACCATACAGATAACTTTGGTCACTAAACATTCCATTCCCTACATTTATGTTCAATACATTTTTCATATATTGATTTCCATAATTGTTTCTATTACTTACATTGATAAAATCGTAATCTCTTGGTCCCAAAAGGGTCATAAACCTCTCAGGTGATTCAGGAAGCATATCCAACGTAATTAAATCGGTGAAACCGTCGTTGTTCACGTCACTGGCATCGCTGCCCATTGAATTGTTACTGGTGTGTTTAAAAGACGAATAACATTTGTCTGTAAATGTGCCATCACCATTGTTAATATAATAATAATCGGGAATATGGTAATCGTTGCATACATAAATGTCGATTAAACCGTCGTTATTAAAATCAGAAGGTGTTGCACTCAAACAATATCCCATGGCCAACATTCCAGCAGATTCAGTGATGTCCGTAAAAAATTGACCATCGTTTCTGTAAAAATGTTGTTGAGAGTGCTCATCCATTTTTAATTGTTTCGTAAAGGGAATATTGATGTCAGAGAAGTATTTTTCAGCATGATTGCCTAAATACATGTCTAAATCACCGTCGTTATCAAAATCAAAGAAACTGGCACATGAAGCATTGCCGGCATCGTCCACTTTCCATTTGGATGCTGATTCTGTGAAGGTAGAATTTTTATTATTGATAAATAATTTATTTCGTTTGTCTTCTTTGTTTTTCGAGGGACCGCTGGCGCACACATAAATATCTATGTAACCGTCGTTATTTACATCGACCATGGAAACACCGGTCATCCATTGTTTTGTGGTTACCCCAGCCTTTTCGGTAATATCTTCAAATTTAAAATCACCTTTATTTAAATAAAGCTTTGAAGTACCTGTGTTCGCACTAAAGAAAACGTCATTTAACCCGTCATTGTTAATGTCGCCAATACCAACACCATTTCCATTAAACAAATAATGGTAATTAAATAGATTGATAGAATCATTTTCAGGTACAACATTTGTGAATTCGATTCCTGTTTCGGATGAAGGTAATGCTTGAAACAAGGCATTTTCATCTGATTTGGATTTATTGCAACTCCACAAAATAATTCCGCAAAAAACGCAACCAAACAATTTTAAACGACGATAAATCATAATAACTACAATAATAATTTCAAAATGGGCAATTCAACCAAAAAATAGGTTAATTTTTTCTAATTTGGTCGTAGCGCAAAAAAGTAAAGAGTAAAAGTGTAAATCCCCACAAACTACTGCCACCAAAAGAAACAAAAGGCAGGGGAATTCCAATTACAGGAATTAAACCAATGGTCATTCCAATATTGATAAAAAAGTGGAAAAACAAAATACAGCACGCACTGTAACCCAAAACCCTACCATAGGAATCTGATTGTCTTTCAGCTAGATAGATTAATCGAATCATTAAGGACACAAATGCTGAAAAAAAGACGAATACGCCTAAAAATCCCCATTCTTCACCAATGGTACAAAATATAAAATCCGTGTGTTGTTCAGGTACGAAACCCATTTTTGTTTGAGTACCTTTGGTAAAGCCTCTACCAGATAATCCACCTGCACCAATGGCGATTTTTGATTGTTCTAAATTGTAACCCATTCCACGTTTGTCTTCTTTTAGTCCCAAAACAATTTCAATTCTATCTTTTTGATAGTTTTTAAATAGTTTGCCATAAGCCCATCCAACCACACCCGAAAAAAGCGAACTGCCAATTGAAATAATTAAAACAAGCAGAAAAATTTGACGGTTCTTGCGGCTGAAATAAACCAAAATACTTCCTAGACCCAAAAATAGACCATGTAAATAACCTAAAGAAATATTATAACTCTGAAAGATGATTGAAATGATACCCAAAATTCCCAGCCATATAGCTGCAATTAAGAAATAGCCGGGCATTCCCTCTCTATAAACTACTAGAAAAAAGGATAAATATACCAAGGCGCTTCCAGTGTCATTTTGAATTAGAATGATAATCATAGGAAAGAGAAATATTGCCAAGGCAATAGATATATTTTTCCAACCTCGAAATTTTATTCCGTATGTTCCTAAAAATTTCGCCAAGGCCATGGCTGTTGCCACTTTGGCAAATTCCGACGGCTGTATCCCAAATCCCCCAAAACCAAACCAAGACTTAGCCCCGGCAACCTCATGTCCCAAGAATAAAACAGCGATGTTTAAAATGATAATTAACCCATAAAAATAGTAGGAAAAATAATCAATAATTACGACATTGGCAAATATGATGGTTAATATAATTAATCCAGCTCCGCATATCCATATCAATTGTCTACTAGCAATTTGTGATAAATGAAAGGTACTTTGATTTACATCGGATGTAACAGAATAAATATTTAAAAATCCAATGGTTAATAAAAATACATACAATATAAATGCCCAAAAGTCAATATTGTTTCCTGAAGAAGAGCGTAAACTGTTTTTTTTCATCAATGTTCAAGTACAGTTGTGAGCATTCTGGTTTCCATCGCAGTTTTGCTGCTAGGTTTTCCAGGATTTAGATATCTTTCAATCAACAAATTGGCGATTGGTGCTGCGTAAGTTGCACCAAACCCACCATTTTCTATTATAACAGCTATGGCAATTTTGGGATTGTCTTTAGGGGCAAATGCAATAAATAGTGAATGGTCTTTTCCATGCGTATTCTGAGCTGTGCCCGTTTTTCCACAAATTTCAATGTCAGTTATACCCGTACCCCAAGCCGTGCCTCCTGGTTTAAACACCTCAGACATTCCTTGTACCACTGTTTCAAAGTGAACTTTATCTATTGTGGTATAGTGTTTTGTTCTGTATTTGCGAATCCAATCGGCGTCTTTAACACCTTCAATATTTTTAACTAGGTGAGGGGAAATGTAATAACCTCTATTGGCGAGAATACCCGCAATGTTTGCCAATTGCAGCGGGGTAAGCAAAATTTCTCCTTGTCCTATTCCTAGAGAAACAATCATTGAACTGCGCCAACGATCTCCATGTCGTCTATTTAGCTGACCCACAGTCGGAATATTTCCGCCAGATTCTCCCAATAAATCAATTCCAGTTGGAGAACCTAAACCAAAACTCCTCCAATGTTTTTCTAGTTGTGCATATCCAATTTTTACATCGTTGTATTTTGGATTGTCAATGATATTTCGAAATAGGTTACAATAATAACTGTTGCATGAAATACGAATTGAACCTACCACATCTAATGGCCCACCATGTGGATGGCAGCCAACAACTATACTTCCCATTCTGTAACCCCCAGAACAACCATAAGTAGAACTAGGTTCTATTACACCTTCTTGAAGTCCAATAAGTGCTAGGACTGTTTTAATGGTACTTCCCGGAGGATAAACTCCTTTTACCGCTCTGTTATACAAGGGCTTTTTCGGATCGATAAGCATGGACCTAAAAGATTTACCTCTATTCTGACCAATTAAATCATTCGGATTAAAATCAGGTTTATTTACAAATGCTAAAACTTCGCCAGAATTTGGTTCTATGGCAACAACGCTGCCTCTTTTACCAGATAACAACAATTCAGCGAATTTTTGAAGTTCAATATCTAAAGTACTTATAACATTTGGACCAGATTGTGCTGGGAAATTAAATGAATCATCTTTAACCAAACCTCTTTCTTTATATGTTCTATCTTGCCAAACAGTTTTTATTCCTTTCACACCGCGCATCCACAATTCATAGTATTTTTCTATTCCAGTAATACCAACTAAATCACCTGGCTGATAATAAGCATCCGTTTTTAATAAAGATTCTGAGGCTTCACCTAGGTATCCCAGCGCATGTGCACCGCCTACAATTTCATAAGATCGATCACTTCTTGGCTCAATAAACAATCCCTTTAACCTGAATAAATTTTCTCTGATTACTGTATATTGCTTTATCGTTAAATTAGAATAAAACAATGCTGATTTGTTAAAAGCGTTGTTTTTTTGTCTTTTTTTGGACCTTAGAATGGCATCGGTAAACAGGGTATTAAATTTGGCAGTATCAATTTCCAAAACAGAACACATGAAAGGAGTGTTGATTTGATCAAAATCTTTTGGGAAAATATACAAATCATAAATGGCATAATTTTTAACTATTATTTTACCATTTCTATCAAAGATCACACTTCTTGCAGGGTATAATGTAATTTTATTCAGTGCGTTATTTACTGCCTTCTCTTCATAGGAATTGTCACCCAACTGGAGGCTACCGATTTTTACAATAAAAATTGAAAATACAATGATTATTGCGATGATAAAAACACTATATCTGTTTTTATATAGATCTTGCATTATATCCTAAAAATTGATTTAAAGAGTAAAACCAACGAGATTGTCCCAAGTGTACTTACAAATGTTGTAATTAGAATTCTAAATATGCTTGAGAATTCAAAAAAATCTAATGCAAAAAAAACAAAGTGATGGGAAAAAGTCAATCCAAAAATGTAATATGCAAAAAATACCCAACCTTTCGTGCGAATGTTTATGTAACGTTCTCCTTGTAATTTGATAGAATCAAAATCAACAAATCTCGAGTCTACCAATTGTTTTATATAAACCAAGAATACACAACTGGCGGAGTTGGTCCCAAAAGACCCAGATAACAAATCGATAAAGGTCCCAAAAACAAAGGCAATAACCAATTGAATATACTTATTGAAGTTCAGTGGAAACGACAAAAACAACAAGATGTAAGGCATCGGTCGCAACCAAAAACCCATGTCTACTTGCTCTAATAAAAAAGATTGTAAAAATGCCAATATAAGAGCGAGGACAATTAATTTTAAACGATCAATCATTGGATAGATTTAGGGTACCCGAATTTAAAGAATCAATTTCGTTATTGAAATTGTTTTTTATACAATAGACAGTATTAAGTTTGTTGAAATTGGTGGCTAATTTTAAAGAAATTTTGTGATATTGGGAATTTAGCGGACTTTCAACTTTTTCTATTTTACCAATTGGAATATTTGCAGGAAAAATGGAAGAGAAATTACTCGTAACCACAATCATACCTTGTTTTATTTTTTCGGTTCTATTTATTTCATCTAAATCTACAATTCTAGCATTTGCACCTTTCCAATTAATCACTCCTTGTCTGAGATTCATTTCTGGAATTAGGGGAGTTAAACCAAATTTTGAATTTAACACAGACATCCCCCGAGAAAAGTTTTGTGAACATCCTACAATTACACCAACTATTCCTTCTGGATTTATGACTGCCATACCGGGATAAATGCCTTGATTTTTACCTTGGTCTATTGTGAAAAAATTATTGGAAGAATTTGTGGTATTACGAATAACTTTTGCTTTTATATAGCTATACATTACGCGGTAATTCGACAATTCCTTACTCACAGAATCAAAATAACTCGTATCTCTAAAAGGTTCATTTTTAACTAAACCGATTTTCAATTGGTTTCTTAAGCGAATATTCTCATTTGCAAGAATTTCATTGTCGTGTCTTAATTGAAAATAAGTTACAAAATTACTTTTCCAGACATCAATTGTTCTAAAAAATGTAATACTCGATTGAAAGTAAACACTGTGTTGATAAATCTGGTATCTTAAAATTTGATTTACAGAAAAACCGAATAATAAAAAAGCTACAAGAGGGTAGGAATATTTCCTGAGCCATTTTATTAGTACAAACATGCTTTAGTAGGCTGTTTTTATGCCGTCATTAAAAATTTAAACTTACCAATATTCTTCAAAGCCGTTCCCGTGCCTCGCACAACAGCTCTTAATGGATCTTCGGCAATATTTACTTTAAGCTTGGTTTTGTTTGAAATTCTTTTATCGAGTCCTCTTAAAAGCGCACCGCCTCCAGTTAACCAAATGCCGTTTGTTAAAATGTCCGCACTTAATTCTGGGGGAGCTTGTTCTAATGCCCTCAGGATTGCTTCTTCAACTTTCATGATGCTTTTATCTAAAGAACGTGCAATTTCATTGTAAGATACATGAATTGACTTAGGAATTCCTGTCATTAAATCTCTACCAAAAACAGCATAATCTTCTGGTGGGGATTCTAATTCTTGTAAAGCGCTACCAATATTGATTTTTATTTTTTCAGCGGTCCTTTCTCCAATGAGAAGATTATGTTCTCTTCTCATATATTCTACGATATCCAAATTGAACTCATCGCCAGCAACACGAATACTCTCATCGCAAACAATACCACCAAGAGCAATTATAGCAATTTCCGTCGTTCCACCGCCAATGTCAATAATCATATTGCCTTGAGGCTGTGTAACGTCAATACCTATACCTACTGCGGCGGCCATTGGTTCGTGAATTAAATAAACTTCTTTGGCGCCACTTCTTTCAGCACTATCTTTCACCGCACGTTTTTCAACTTCGGTGATCCCAGACGGAATACAAATTA
This sequence comes from Chitinophaga pinensis, assembly GCA_945860565.1. Classification (GTDB taxonomy): domain Bacteria; phylum Bacteroidota; class Bacteroidia; order NS11-12g; family UBA955; genus VMCP01. The sequence continues at coordinate 29,778 of CAMAQS010000019.1, forward strand.
CCATTTTTAATTGAGGGCTAATCCATTGCTGCTTCTGACTCATCATTTTAATCATGCCCCGAATCATGTGTTCTGCAGCTTGAAAATCGGCAATAACACCATCTTTTAATGGTCTTATTGTCCTAATTCCCTCGTTCTCTTTACCATACATTTGCATGGCCTCTCTACCTATAGCAATAACATTGCCTGTATTTCTCTCAAGAGCTATGATTGATGGTTCGTCAACCACTACTTTATCTTTGTAGATAATCAAAGTATTAGCTGTGCCTAAATCAATAGCAAGTTCTTGTGTTAGAAAACTGAATATACCCATTTATTTGTTTCAAAAAGGAAAGTAAATACAAATTTAATGTTTTAAACACACAGTAAGGAAAGAATTTAAAAATTCTTACCAAATGAAACCAATAATAATGATCTATTTATATCATTGCCAACTTTTGCCCATGCATTTTCCAATCTAATTGTATAACCAATTACTTTAAATTGCATTCCGTAGCCACCACTGTATACATAGGGATTCTGATAGCTTTTTACCGTTAAAGTATAATTGGGGTTATTTATCGTTTTTAAATTATAAGGATTTTCAAGGTTCCTTGGACTATTTCCAGTAAATGCTGTACCAAAATCAAATAAGCCATAAATAGTTAAAGTTTTCAAAAAAACCGATTCAATAACATACGATTTTATTAATCGAAGTGGATTTAAGTGTATTTCAATTTGACCGCACACAAAACTATTTCCAATTCGATCACCATTTAAAGCGCCACGAATAAAACCACCTTGTTTTTGTAGTGGGGAAGTTGTCTTGTTTATCATCGACCAATTTTCAGTATTAAACTGATTTTCATTTAACCAACCATTGCTGCCGCCTATGCTATAAAGAACTCCTACTTTAACCCCATATTTGGCATCTAATTTCCCCTTTAACGTAAAATATCCAAATTGATAATTTAAATTTCCAGTCATATGAAAATAGGTATTCCATTTTAAAGTATTCGATTTGATGAAAATTCCAGGTTCAATTCCTATATTCATTGCATATTCAACACCAGTAGAAACAGCATTTTTGTTTTTAATTTCAGTACTCAATATAATAGAAGTGAAATGTTGAGATGAAACTTTATCCACCAAATGATCAAACGTTGTATTTAATGGTATTACCTGATCCATTAAATATTTAAAACCAATACCTGTTTTTATCTTTCTATTTGTTTTGAATAAAAACTGCTCAATTCCTAATGACTTATTACGCAACAATTGATTATTCAAACTGCCTATTTGCCTTATTCTATAATCTATTCTAAAATTAGATAGGTACTGTCCAATGTAAAATGATTGGCTCATTTGGAATCCAACTCTTCTTCGATTTAAGTTTGAAAAAAACAACAAATCAATCCAATGTCGATTATTAGAACTCGCTATTTGGGCCTCATAGAACATAGTGAATAAAGAATTATAAAAATTTGAGTTAGGCACATTAACATTATAAGCAGGACCAATTTCTTTATTACTTAAATAGATTTTAGATATCCTAAAATAATACCAATTTTTAAATTCTGAAGTTCTTGTTTTATAGTTAATGTTCTGATATTTCGAGAGATTTAACTGTTGATTATTCAAACTATTTTTAGGGAAATTACTTAAAAAAAATTTGCCTGAATCATATTTTGGAACAGTATCGATTGGACTGCTTTTCTTTATATTATTTAACGAATCAAATAAAAAGCGAATGGCAATTAATGTATCAATTGAATGAAATTCTTGATTGGTATCGAATCCATTGATGCAAATCTTCCTTGAGTTTATGTAATATTCATAATATCTACTGGAATT
>CAMAQS010000020.1 GCA_945860565.1 Chitinophaga pinensis
ACATTTAAGCCCAGGTAAGGTTCCTCGCGTATCATCGAATTAAACCACATGCTCCTCCGCTTGTGCGGGCCCCCGTCAATTCCTTTGAGTTTCAACCTTGCGGTCGTACTTCCCAGGTGGATTACTTAACGCTTTCGCTTAGCCGCTGACTCTGTATTGCCAACAGCGAGTAATCAACGTTTAGGGCGTGGACTACCAGGGTATCTAATCCTGTTCGCTCCCCACGCTTTCGTGCCTCAGCGTCAATCACGGCTTAGTAGACTGCCTTCGCAATCGGTGTTCTATAACATATCTAAGCATTTCACCGCTACATGTTATATTCCATCTACCTCAACCGTATTCAAGAATTTCAGTTTCAATGGCAGTTCCTTCGTTGAGCGAAGGGCTTTCACCACTGACTTAAAGTTCCGCCTACGCACCCTTTAAACCCAGTAAATCCGGACAACGCTTGGATCCTTCGTCTTACCGCGGCTGCTGGCACGAAGTTAGCCGATCCTTATTCATATGGTACCGTCAGTTCATTACGCATAATGAGGTTTCTTCCCATATAAAAGCAGTTTACAACCCAGAGGGCCGTCTTCCTGCACGCGGCATGGCTGGTTCAGACTTGCGTCCATTGACCAATATTCCCTACTGCTGCCTCCCGTAGGAGTCTGGTCCGTGTCTCAGTACCAGTGTGGGGGATCATCCTCTCAGAACCCCTATGCATCGTAGCCTTGGTGAGCCATTACCTCACCAACTAGCTAATGCAACGCATGCCCATCCTTTACCGCCTCAGCTTTAATAATTAAATGATGCCATTCAATTGTATTATGGGGAATTAATTCAGATTTCTCTGAGCTATGCCCCAGTAAAGGGTAGGTTGCATACGTGTTACGCACCCGTGCGCCGGTCTCTAGACGAGTAAACCCATCTATACCCCTCGACTTGCATGTATTAGGCCTGCCGCTAGCGTTCATCCTGAGCCAGGATCAAACTCTCCATAGTAAAAGATATTTGATCCGGCTTCCCAAAGTAAATTTTATTCGACTTGGGTGGCTTGTTATTCCTTACCTTTTCTTTCAAAGAACTTTATAATCTTCCTTGCTTCACAGCAAGGCTTTTTATTCATTTTTTCCGTTACTTCCGAAACGGGATGCAAAAGTAACACTTTTTTTTATTCTTGCAACCTTTTTTTGAAATATTTTTGAGATTTTTTATTTCCTCTTTTTTCTATTTCCCTTGTCTCTTCCAGAACGGGTTTGCAAAATTACACCAGTTTTTCATTTAAAAAATTATTTTCCAAAAATAATTTCAACCAAATTCGTCAATCATTGACTTACATTCATTTGCGAATTGAAATATTTTCAAATCCTACTATTTTGTCAATTCTATTCTGCTACTTCCCCATTCGCCAGTTGAACTAGACCAATTTAAAATATACAATCCACTGGTAAAATGTGGGATATCTACTGCTACATTTCTTTCTGAAGATTTCCAAGATTTCACAATTCTTCCTTGAATATCGAACAAATTATAATTTACAATACCCTTTGTGAAATTGGTAAGCTGTACCGTATTGCCGTTAATCGGATTTGGTGCAACTATTACGGCGTTATTTGAGCCTTCACTTAGTAAGTCATCATTGCCTCCTGTATTGCACCATTTCATCATTTCCTCATACATTCCATTGGCATCAAATCTCCCCCCAAACAAAGTAAAATCCTTTAGGTTGCTGTTACGAACCGTACTAGAGTCTAACCACAACTTGTATAAAGACATTGCACTGTCAAAGTTTGCTTTCTTTAAATCTAAAAATTTCTTACATGCTACAGATTCTAACAATGCAATTCCTCCAGCAACTTGTGGGGATGCATAAGAAGTACCATTAGAATATTTATATGGATTTGCAGGATTTTTATTTACAACGATTGATGTGTAAACACTTTTACCGTAGCTTGCAAGGTCCACATAAGTAGTTGAATATCCACTAGAAACGTGTTGATCGCTATAATCGCATGCTGCAACGGTTACAATGAATTTACTTGGACAACGGGTTGGAATATCACCAACTGCATCAACATCCACATTTTTATTTGTAACTGCAGTAATACTTATAATACCTGCTCTACCTAAAGAATCATACAAAGAGCACCATATTGGGGCATCTTCAGGTAAACCATTATCGATACCAATTGACATGTTAATGGCTACTACGTTCGCCCCTTTGGCTTTATTTGAAGAAACATACAATTCTTTCATTCGAATGGCATAAATCATTGAGCGCAATATTCCCGCTTCAAAATCGACATCATCAGTTGCAAAACAATGTATGGCCATTAATTTAACATTCCAGTTCATACCAGCAATACCAGAATCATCATTGCCTCTAGCACCAACAATACCTGCTACACTGGTACCATGTCCGTCCATAGCCGATACGTCATTGAATGTTCGGTTGTCTTCGTCGCCACCGTTCCATCCAAAATAATCATCTATATAACCATTTTCATCGTCGTCGACTCCATTCCAAGGTGTTTCGCTGTAATTGTGCCATAAATTAGGAATTAGGTCTTTATGACTTGTGTCAATACCATCGTCAATAATAGCAACAACAATGGTATCTCCATAGGCGTCTACCCCACCTTGTTTAACATTCCAAACTTTTTCTACGTTTAAATAATGTAAATACTGTTGATTAGGGTACAATTTATCATTGGGAACAACTCTTTTTTCTAATTTATTTGTTTTTTGTGCGGTTTGAACAAAATCCAAGTTTTTCAAAAGCACCAAAACAGGAACTTTCGAAAAAGTTTCAGCATTTTCATTTTGAACCGTTACACTAACAATTCTATAACTTCTATCAATCCATTTGATTTGACCGAAATTTTGCAATTTTACCTGAGCATCTTCTAAATTTGTGCCTGGTTTTAATTGTAGAATAAACTTGTTTGAGATACTTTGAGCCGTGGCACTTAAAGTTAAAAACCACATAAATAATAAGACCAATCTATTTTTCATATTTTCAAATTTATCAAAAAAACCCGATTTCTCGGGTTTTTTTACATTAATTAAATTGATATTTAAAAGGCATTATTTTTTTTTCGCTTCGCGTGCTTTTACCTTAGCTAAGTAATCATCAATGCGTTTCTTTACATCTAAAACACTAGAATCGTCTGGTTTCATTTCTAAAACTTTGCCATAATAAAAACTTGCCATTTCATAGTTTTTATTTCTTTGCGCATAATAGGCCAAATTCCGGTATGCATTTTCAATATCTCTTGCATATTTCAACCTTCCGCTTTCGTCTAATTTAGACATCCATTTAAGATACGCTTTGGTAACCATACCTGAAGTGTCTCCTTGGTCTATTAACGCGCTGGTTGTTGCAATTAAATAATAACCCGAGATATAATTGGTGTCTACTTTCACAATTTCTTGATACGCTTTTAATGCTTCAGAGTTGTTATTCGTGAAATTAAAACAACGTCCCTTATAAAAAAGATCACGGACATTAAGAGAACCGGTTTTCATTTTTTTCAAATCAATGATTTTGGATGACCTTTCAAAAGCATCAACCATTTCACCTTCTAAATTTAATTTGGCATTGATTGCGGCAGTGGATGTATCCGCAGCCAACTGATTCATTTCTTTCTGAAGACTAGTTCCCAAGTTGAAGTATTGCTCTTGAACCGCATCATACATTGAAACTGAAGATTTTGAAGTATCTTTTAAAACAGTGGTATATAAGTTAAATGCTTCGGCATATTGTTTGTCTCTAAACAATAAAATAGACTTGAAATACATTTCACGGGATAAAAGAGGTCTTTTCTTCGGAGCCACAAATTTTTTCTCATATTGATCAAAATTCTTCAGAGCTATTTTAACTTCATCTTCAGTACATTCTTTTTTGCCAACATAGGCATAGGCAATTACACCATAGATACTGGCAATTTCTTTTTGTTTTAACAACTCATTGCCTTCTGCAATGGCTTCATCAAACTTACTATTCAAATACAAAGCCTCTACATACAATCTGCGAGCCGTTAAGTTATTGTTTCGTTTTAAATATTCCTTATAATAAATAATGGCACTGTCGTTTTGATTTAACAAACCATAAACATCCGCCAATTGTCTGTAAGCCGGCGTAAACTCAACGTCTTTTGCTAAAGCTTCTTGAATCCTCAATTTTGCCAATTCATAATTCTGAACTCGACGATAAACGCTTGCTTCTTTTAACAGTGGACGTGGATCATTCGGTGCTTCATATCCAGAAACAATAAAATGTTGTACTGATTGAGATAGATCTTTTTGATTTATGACCATTAAAGCATCTCCCAACAACAATTTTGCTTCAAAATCCAGATTGGATCTATTCAAATATTCTTCCGCTTTTTTAGCATAAGCCATAAGTTTTTCAGGGCTACCAAATTCAATCATTAAATAAGCCCTACCAATTTCTTTATTTGTAATTAGTTTTAACTTTTTCTTTACATCGAGTGCTTGTTGAAAATAGTTTTCAGCGGCATTTTGATCGCCTTGTTTTAAAGCCATTAGGCCCTTACCTACCAAAACCAATTTGCATTTTGGACCGTTTAAAATTCCTTTGTCGAACATTTCAATTGCTGCAACTGAATCACCTTTGTTCACCAAATTAATGCCTGCATAGTAATAGGTGTTACCATCTTTTGGCTTTTTAGCAATAAGTTGATTAAAAACGTTTTCTGCATCTTCAAATTGTTCATTGCGTGCAAATTTATCGGCATCTTTGATCGACTGTCCATAAACGGAATTGCCTGAAGCAACGAGAGCGATAATGGAAAAAATTACTTTTGATTTCATTTATACTGCAAAAAAACTAATTAATTGTTAAAAGATTGTAAGGTTAACAATAAATACGTCGACTTTATTCTATTTTTCGCCTAATTGTCTAGAAAATGTCAGATTTATTGCAATTCTATCCGTCTTCCATGTGGGTTAAACGGAACCAAACCACATTTTTGGAGTATGATTTGTCCAGGTTGACTGTTGGTGAATATTACAAACCCTTTCATAAGACCATCATAACCTTGAGCCTCATAACTAATCAAAGGATAAGAAAACGGATATTGGTTGGCTTTGATTTGAGATTGAAAAGGTGCGTGAAATTTACCATTCGCATTTTCAACCTTTAGGACTTTAATGTTTTTTGCATTTTTAATTGCCAAAGGATCTTTTCTATCTGCGATTGAATTTATAGAAACCAAACCAATGTATTTTGGGTTAGACATTACAAAATCTATCACTTTTTGATCTGAACCCAATTCTTTAAAAAATATCTTATTTGTTCTTTTTACAACATCTAATTTTGTCCAAGATTTAGCGCTATCAAAAATTGTCTTTAATTCGACACCTTTAAAAGAAGATAAGGCAATATATTTAACTGGTGGTTCATCTCCGAGACCATAAATTTCTTCAATATTTTTTCTAGTAATCTTTTCTAGTGGGATATTTTTGTTTGCAATAAACGCAACCGAGCCGTGTCCTAATATAATCTCATTTACCGTAGCATTTCTCTTTTGTTTAAACCATTCAATCTCTTCATCAGAAAATTTGCCATGTAAAAAAATCCCAGGTAAACTATCGGATTTAAACATTTCAACCAATTCATTGTAGTTTAAAAATCTGGGAATAATTTTGGATTTTGGATAATTTAAATGAAATTGCTCTATCCATTGCATCACCAGCATAGAATCTCCGCGTTCAAATCCAATTTCTAAATTTCCGGCTGTTGGGATATCTTGTCCTTTTCCGCTATATGAGAAATCGGAACAAGAAAAAAGAATGAAGGCAACAAAAATTAGATTACGCATTATTTTCCCTTTTTAGTTTTTGAAACAAAATATAAGCATTAAACAACCTAAACATCCCCCAAACGGCCATAACGCCCGCAAAAATTGCTGTAGGGTTCCTTAAACCAAGTCCCATTAGACCTTGAATGACAGGTTGCCAAATTAATAAATACAAAGCAATTAGGATAAATACAATTCCTGAAAGCAGGTGGTAAATTGGTTTAATTTTCACGTTATAAAAATAAAAAAGGCCGATTTGCATCGGCCTTTCAAAAATAGCAAAACTTTTTTTATTTAACCATCATGGTTTTACTTACGCTATTACCAGAAGCAGTAATGGTGTAATTATAAACGCCTGAAGGTAATCCTGCAGCAGAAATTATCAATTCGTGGTTACCACGGAGTAAGTCATTGTATTTCTGAGAAACCACAACAGAACCCATCATATTGGTAATCTCCAATTTAACGTCTCCAGGAGTAGTAAGATAAATGATCACTTTAGATGATTCATCGAATGGGTTTGGTGCATTCTGAGACACAACAAAAAGTTCACCAGTATTAGGGATTTCAGTATTTACCCCAAATTGCATTCCAATACTACCATCTAAAACCTGCGAAACTGGAATAGCTTGATACATAATTTTGTTTAAAACTACATCGTGGTTGGCCATTAAGCGGTCGTTGTTTTGAAGATTGGTACCTGGGATTTCGTCTTGTTGCCACATAACGTGCAGAAAATCGTTGGCATCTCTTGAAAGAGCGGCATAATCATCTTCTTTATTTAAAACTTGAGTTATGTTCTGAGCAGTAGCCCAGCTTAACCCGCCATCTGTAGAATGCACAATTCCAATGTCTCTAAAGTTTGCATCTAAATCAGAAATGTCACTTTCAATTGGAACACTAAATGTGCAATAAATATTTCCATTTGCATCTATAGAAGCACTAGGTTGACGTAAAGCTGAAGTGTTGCCCAATCGAGCACAAGTGCTTACACCAGAAGGCAAAGCACCTTGATTTAAGGCTTGTGCAGTTGCCTGTCTAAGTTCGTTTATTCCATCGCCGGTTCTATCAAAAGCACCACCCGAAGCAATGATGGTAGCACCATCAAATTTATCTTCGTTCCAATACATTAAACCTTGATATCCAGGGAAAAAGCTGTAGCTCGCATCGGAAGTATCGTCATCTAAAACTCTACCCAATCCCCAGAAAGCATGCACTTTTCCACTAGGGTCAATGATGACTTCAACAGTACCATCGTTTGTAAACGGAGTATCGGTCATATATTGTTTGCCTGTGTAAGGCATATAAGGAAAGCTGTCGATTAATTTGCGAGTCCATGAGGCACCCCCATCTAAACTTTTCCATAAAATCACACCATGGAATCTATCTGCATTTGCAATGGCTACAACGTCACCGCGAACATCGATGGAATATTGGTCTGCACCACCATTGTCTGTAATTGTGCTATCGTAATTAGGCAACATTATATGTTGAATATCCCAATTTTCACCGGCATCAACACTTCTACTGTAAACCATTGGAGCAAAAATGCCTTTTCTAGTTGGAGCTCTTTTTTCGCCAGGAGCAGCAGAATCAGTGTAAGAACAGATTAGGTGAATGGTATCTCCAGAGTTGGCCGCTCTTGCCCAAATAGGTTTGAAAGGTGTTTCAGTTAAGATATTGGTAGTAATGGAAGGTTTTTCATTTTGATTGTTAGATTTAGTTAAAAAGAAACCTCCATTTGTTGCATCGTGTCCGATAATAAACATGCCACCATTGCGCAACTGACCAATACAAGGCCAACCAGTTCTTTGTGTTGCTTCAACTTTATCATTGGTTGACGCATTCCAATTGCCAGCGGTTGTTCTAAAATTGTACCCACTTCCGCGACCAGGAAATCCAGCTGCATCTGAAGAAGCAGTAGTCCAAGTAGTAGAAACGGCACCATCAGAATGCAATAAAATCCGACGTGGCATCGAATTGTTAGATTGTAGATCGTAGTAGGTACTTCCAATTTCAATGAAGGCAGCTTGATTTGCGCCTCTATTTGTTACAACGTTTTTTTTATGTGCGTTGATTGAATTGGTGTTTGTTTGGACATCCAAATTTGAATGTTTAACCTCAGCAAGTTGGGGAGCGCCAAAAATTGCTCCTTTCATGAGATTTTGATTTGAAACTTGGGCAAAAATCGATGCTGAAATAAGCCCAATTGAACATATTGTGTAAATTTTTTTCATACGCTAAAAAAGAATAGTCGCAAATTAAAGTTAATTTAACAAGAAATCCGAAAGGTTAAGCGAAAAACTTGTCATTCTTTGGCTATTTTTTTCGATTTAAAATATTGACTATGGTTTCAACGAGTAAATCACCATCTGAAGCAGACCCTCTATTGATGCCTTTTAACCGCAAGTCTAAATACTTTAATTGATTTATGACCCATTCTAAGTCCAACATGGAATAGTTTGCTTTGGCCCTCATGTAATCATCGACAAAATATGGGTTTACACCCAAAGTGGTGGCAATTTGTTGTTTATTGCTTAATTCCATTGAATGGAGCAGGACTATTTTAGAAAAATAAGAGAATAATACTGGCATCATGCGCATCAATTCTCCCTTTTCCATTTTAACACTCATTTGATGGGCAATTTGTATGGATTTATTGAAGTTTCTTGCGCCTAAAGCAGTTTGCAACTCAAATACATTGTATTCACGGTTAAATCCTACATGTTCATCGATGTTATTGATTCGTACGAATTCATCCTTTACCGTTGCAAAAATCTTTTCTAGTTCATTGTGTATGAGCGGTAAATCAGCACCGAGTAAATCCAATAATCTATTTGTGGCATCAATGTCTAAAATTTTACCTTTAGATTTCGCAAAAATTGGCAGCCATTCTCGAATTTGATAATCCCGCAATTTTGCAAAATGTACTTCATAATATTTGTTTGCTACTTTTGCCAATTTACTTCTTTGATCAATTTTTCCTTTTCTAAAAGAAAGGACAAGAACAGTGGAAATCAATGGTTTCTCTAAATACGATATCAAAGACTCTACTTCCTTTAAATCTTGGGCATCTTTAACAACAATAAGCTGAAAATCACTCATCATTGGATATCGTCTAGCCATGGCAATAATGTCATTGCAAGACACATCTTTACCATAAACCACAGATTGGTTAAAACTTCTTGATTCCGGACTTACTACAGAATCTTCTAACTTTTGTGTAACAGCATCTATAAAATAATTTTCATCACCATGTAAAAGATACAAAGGTGAAAATTTTCCTGATTGAATATCAGATATAATTTTCTGATAAGAGGACAAAGTATCTGCTGTTTTTGCCATGGTTTCTTTATTTTTACGCCGTGGAAAATTTAAATTTCCCCCAATACGATTTTTCAGTTCAGATGAATGAGCAAAAAAAACTCATTTTCGACATAGTTCGTAAAAAATTTATCCCCCTAACTCATGAAGAGTGGGTTAGACAACATTGCATCCACCATTTGATATTGTATTACAAATTCCCGTTAGGACTAATATCAATAGAAAGGAAAATCACCTTCAATAAATTAACTAAACGATTTGATATTGTAGTATTTAACAAAAATGGAAATCCGTATATTTTGGTAGAATGTAAAGCGCCATCCATTGCTTTAACATCAGAAGTTATCTTACAAGCGGGTGTGTATAATTCACAATTAGACACTTCGCATATTTGGTTAACTAACGGTATAAAACATCTCTGGCTCACTAAAACAGAAAATCAATTTGAATTTAAGACACTTCCAGAATTAGGATCTCTTCGTTAAAAATCGAAAGGAAACTCTTGGTCTTTAATGCTTAATTTCATAAATCTATCTTGTGCCCTGTTGTTAATTGGGTCAAAATCAATTATTACTTCATCCTTTTTTAAAAATCCATGAACGGGAACATTATAATTCCAAAAAGGGATTTCAATATCGGATACATCATATTTAAAACCATACTTTCTTTTAAATATGCCTGATAAGTTCAATTGATCTTTTATTTCCTTGTTTACATTGAGCGAATATTCGAACGATCTCACTAAATCCTGAGAACTGTTCATTTCCATCAAATCCCCATACACTATCCATTTATCTGACGATACTAAATTGAGCAGAAAATTGCCTTGAAACCGCGAAACACGTCCCCCAAAATCAACCCCAAAAGAATCAGAAAATGTGGAATAAGCCCAAATGCTGTCTATTGTACTATTGGTGTTTCTATGGGTTATCACATTTAAGTTTCCAGTTCTAATGATGCCGTCAGCACAGTAATCGGAATTTGTAAAGCTCAAATGTGTCCATGTCTTCCCTGGAAAAGTCGTGTCATTTTTAGTAACAACTGCAGATTTCGGTAAAAATTGAGCGGTACTATCAATTTGAAAAGCGATGAGTAAACGGTTAATTTGATTCAACCGCACAAATGTTCTGGATTCGTCTTGTCTTTCATTGGCATTCAAAACTTGATCAGTCTCGTTACAAGCACTAACTATGAAAATTGCGATTAAGAAAAAAGCCTTAATATATCCGAACTTCAAATTCTTTACCGGCATAGTATATTTTAACAATATTGTTACACGATTTATTTTCAAAGGGATCAAAATCAACTTTAAAACGCTCTCCTACTCTATTGATTTCTAAAATTCCTTTAATCAAATTTTCGGAACATCCATATTCGTAGTTTTTTTCAAGAGGTAAAATAATGTCCCAATTGCTTTCTTCAGTATTGTCAATCAGGAAATTCCCATTCCCAGAAATTTTAACTTCATCCCAAATAAGTCCATCTGTTTCAGCACCGCTGGTCCAACTCATTGTATAACTTCCATCCACACTATAGTTTTTTTTGTTTTGAATAACCGAAAGATGAGAATATTCTATTTTTACCTGATTTAGATTGGTCCGTGTAAAGGATATGTCTCCAAATACGTTTGTTAGTGAATCATCAAGACTTAAAATCTGAAAGGGATCATTTGGTGCAACACTGACAATGGAAGAGGCCCCTATTTCGCGGTAATTTTTTGACAATGATACCGTGAATTTCCCAATTCGTCGTTTCCTATCGAACCTACTTTTCAAACCTGTAAATTCAGCGGTGTATTCATATCCGTCGCCATCTGTTGTGATAGAGTCTAAAATATTGAGTGAACAACCGATTTCTTTTTCCAAAGCATTAAAAATATTTTTTTGAATGTCGTTAGTGGAATTGGTTGAATTAATATGTTCCACCATTTCTGTAATAGACAAAATGGCCTCAGTAATGCTAGCAACCTTCTTAGGTAATTCAATATTTTCCTCAGGCGTAGAATAAATGCGTTCACAAGAAATAAAAAAAACAGTGGATGTCCCTAGTAAACACAATAGAAGAAATATTTTACCACCAATTTTCATATTCTCAATCTAGCAAATATATTAAATCAAGGAACACAAATAGCATTAAAACGACAAATCGTTCAATGAATCGACGATAATTTGACACACATGTCTTATTTCTTGTTCAGAAATAATGAGAGGTGGTGCTATCCGAATGGCATTCATATTAAATAAAAACCAATCTGTAAAAATACCTTTAGCCAATAAGATTTTATTAAATTGAACTATATCAATTTGTGGATCTAAATGACAAGCCAAAAGCAAACCCACACCATTAACAGAAACAATCAAATCATGCACCAAAAGTTCTTTAAACCATTTTTCTTTTTGGGGGATGTTTAACTCTGCTGAATGATTAAATAAATATTCATTTGAGGCATATCCAGCCGCTGAACAAATGGGGTGACCACCAAAAGTGGTTATATGTCCAAGAATTGGATTATTGGAGAAAGCGGACATTAATTCTTTATTGGCAACTATAGCCCCCATTGGCATGCTTCCACCCAAAGCTTTACCGAGAACCAAAATATCAGGTATAATATTATAATGTATAAAAGCAAAAGGCACACCAGTTCTATAAAAACCGGTTTGAATTTCGTCGGCAATAAACAATATTCCGTTTTTTTTGCAAAGTGCAAAAAGTTGTTGGATGTAATTCATATCACTAACCATACATCCCCTCTCTGCTTGAATAAATTCGCAAACTACTGCTGCAATATTGACACTTTCAAAAATCGCAAAGTCTATTTGTTCATTTTGTTTTATGTAATAAATATTATTAAGTAAAGGTCTATATTTCTGCGTGAAATATGAATTATTCATTAAAGAAAGTGGACCCTGTCCGCTGCCATGATAGGCATCTTTTTGCGCTATAAACCCTGATTTCCCGGTGAATTTTTTAGCCAATTTCATAGACGCGTCAATGGCTTCAGATCCACTATTCACAAAATAAACTGAATTCAAGGAAGGGGGAAGTTGCTTTGTTAACCACTGACTAAACTTAAGAGGTGTATTTTGAATTACCTCACCATAAACCATAACATGTGAGTGACGCTTAATTTGTTCAATCATTGCATTTTCTACAACTGGATGATTGTGACCTAAACTGCAAACGGAGATACCGGAGATTAAATCGAGATAGGCATTCTCATTTAAATCATAGAGATACATACCCTTGGCCGATACAATTTCTAGGGCTATAGGCTCTGGATTTGTTTGGGCCATAATTTGAAGGAATAAATTCCTATGGGATTGTAACATATTGGCAAAAATAGGCAAAAAAAAAGCCCCGATTAAATTCGAGGCTTTAAAAGAAATTGTAGAATCTTATTTTACATTTTCACTTAGTTCAGCACCTGGTTTGAAGCGAACAACTTTCTTTTCAGGGATGTTGATTTCTGCTCCAGTTTGTGGATTACGGCCTTTACGAGCACTGCGTGTGCTAGAAGAGAAAGTTCCAAATCCTACTAGAATAACTTTGTCATTGTTTTTTAACGCATACGTAGTGGCATCAATGAAACTATTCAATGCTGCTTGAGCCTGTGTTTTGGTTATGCCAGCATCTGCAGACATTTTACCGATTAAATCTGATTTGTTCATTTTTTTTCGAATATTTGTTATGGTTAACTTTGTCAAAAGTAAAAAAGTCAATGATTAAGACAAGCATACTTCAAAAAAAAATGAATTAAAATTATTCACTTTTAATTCACAAATTGCCATTTGATTGTTTTTTACTTTACAAAAAACTGATTTACAGCAACATAAAGTAAATCACTTGGAATGGGTTTATTCCAAACTATTTTTGACAAACTGTAAAAATCATTTCGATTTTCAGCCATTTCTTTCAATTTTTCTAAAATTTTGCGTTTACCAAGACCTTTAAAGTGGGGTCTATTTTGTTTATTGGCAAAAATTCGTGATGAAATTTCATCTAATTGAGGATTAAGAAATATGGTAATTCCATTGGAGAGCATCCAATCCATGTTGTTGCCAAAAGTTATAGTACCTCCCCCACAAGCAATCACAACTAGTTCCAATGGTTTGGTTTCTTTTAAAATTTCAGATTCTTTTTTACGGAATTCCTCTTCTCCAAATTGAGCAAAAAAATCGGATATTGATATTTGGTATTTTTGTTCAAATTCATGGTCCAAATCTAAAAAATCCCAACCAAGTTTACTTGCCAACCATTTACCAGTAGTTGTTTTACCTGATGCAGGAAGGCCAATTAGGAATACTTTATTCATTTTTCAGTCTAGGATCGATCCAAACATACAACAACTCTGTGGCACTGTGTATAAGGAAAAACACACAGGCTGTGAATAAAACAGCACCCATTACTAAAGGCAAGTCGCTTTGTTGCATAGCGTCAATTGTTACTTTTCCTAATCCCTTCCATTGAAAAATATACTCCGTAAAGAATGAACCTGCCAACAAACTGCTAAACCAACCCCCTATTGCAGTTATAATGGGATTCAATGAATTAGGCAATGCATGTCTCCAAATTACTACACTTTCAGAAAGTCCTTTTGATTTTGCTGTTCTAATGAAATCCATGTTTAAAACATCAATGATTGTATTTCGGGTTAATTGTACAAATACCGCCAAAGGTCTTATGCCTAAAGCCAATGCCGGAAGGATTAAATTGGACAATTTAAGCGATCGGCTTTCTCCCAATTCGTTGATTTCAAAAAGACTACCAGTCATGGATAATCCAGTATATTCTTGATAAACATATCCAAATAACCAAGAAAAAATCATAGCTGAAAAGAAAGAAGGCACAGAAATACCGATTGCGGAGACCCAGACAATGCTTTTGTCTAACCAAGTTCCCCTGTTCAATGCGGCCACTATTCCCAAAGGAACCCCTAAAATCATGGATATTATCATAGCAGCGATTGCAAGTATTAGTGTTCCGTAAAAAGCTTCAATAAGCATCGACGTAACGGTTCTTTTGGTATTAAAGGAAGTTCTTAGATAAGGCCATTTAATCCATAAATCCATTTTTGTTCCAAGAGAGCATTTGATGCCGTTTAAATACGCTGGAGTTCCATCGATTGAATACAATGAAACAGGAGAAACATCATTTAAATATAATAGGGCCTGAATATAAAGTGGTTTATCTAATCCCAAATCGTTTACAATCGCTTTTGTTGTGGCTGCATCAGATCTTTGGGCACTGAGTATTTGCTCTGGCCCGGGAAGTGCCTGGAATAGGAAAAAAATAAACAGGATCAATCCAACTAAGACAGATAAAAGGAATCCTATTTTCTTTAGAATAAAGAACTTCATTTTTTCATGTAAAATTCTAAATCTTTCCATTGCGGATTTGACACTCCACTCCATTTGTCCATTACTTTCGCTCCATTAAACAAATAAATGGTTGGATTGTAGCGCGCCATAGTCATGAGCATTTTCTGATCTGCTGCATAAAATGTAAAGGGCAAATCATGTTGTTTTACAAAAAGCATGGCTGCATCATTAGACGCAGACGTCAGCGCGTAAAATGGAATATTCAGTTTTTTAGTGAATTTATAAATTTCAATAATATTCTTGTAGTCCGTAACAGTACATTTCTCCAAATAGGGAACAATAAAGAATACTTGAAAACCAGAATGGTTTAACATTTCATCTTTAAGATTTTCGTTTGAAGTAGGATCAAAAATGGCAAAATCATGAATGGGTGATTTGAATCCTTCTACAATTACTTGACGGTCTTGTCTCGCAAACACCCATCCTTTTTTGGCGTATTCGGCGTATTGTTGAGTTGTTACTGTAGTGGAATCACTATTTTTTGCCATTACAAATTTAATTGAAACACTATCCGTGCTTCTTTGTCCAGTAGGAACAAAATTCATAATTTCTTTTATGTCGTTTCCTTTTTTATACGGCAAAAAATCCCACAATGGTAAATACCAATAGCACAATAAACCAAACAAAAATGTCAAAATTGAAGTCCCTAACATAATTTTATTTCCCAATCTCAAACCAAAAATTGATTTATTGAATTTAAATCCAAGAATCAATAAACCAACCATACCTAACAAAATCAAGTCTTTTTTGAATGATACCCATGGTTTTAGTTTAATAAAATCTCCGAAACAGCCACAATCGGTGACTTTGTTAAAGTATGCAGAATATCCAGTCAAAAATGTAAAAAACACAATTAACACTGCGGTAATTGCAATTGTAATTTTCATTTGCCACGAAAAAAGCATAGCAAATCCCAAAATTACTTCCAGAGCACAGAAAAAAACACTCAATGCCAATGCGTAACTTTTGGCTTCTTTAAAGAAATCATATAACCACCCTTGTGGTTTCACCAATTTGGAAACATCAAAAATGTATCCATGCGCAAGTGACTTAGAAGCACTATCTATTAAAGAATCAACATATTGTATTTTTTTGTTATTTACAAATGCCGTCAATGTAAAATCAGAAGGGATTTCTTTTACGGTGTTTTCTGATAATGTAGTGGTATTGCCCCAGTTAATTGAGGTGGTAAATCCAGCCGAGCTATCACCGTTAAAAGAAACGAGAGCAACTTTTTGTGTATCGAATGCATATAAAGGAAATTTTTGAGACACAGTTTGGTTTTTGATTTTAAGTACAAAACTTATTGAATCTTGTTTTTGTGATAAATCGTCCGCAAACACGTCAAAGTATTCGTTTAGCTTAATGGCAAAACCAGCGGGATCATTTAGTTTGACCAATCCAGAAAACACAAACAACGCACCTGTTAAAATGCGGGCAATTTGAAATATCCATTTCATAATTTATTTTTCATTTAATCGGATTAACGCAAAAATAGCGTAATTAAGAATGTCTTGATAATTGGCATCGGCGCCTTCACTCACCGATGTATTTCCTTCATTGTCTTCAATTTGTTTAATTCTGGCCAGTTTAACTAAAATCATGTCGGTAAAACTGCTTATTCGCATGTCTCTCCAAACTTCACTGTAATCACTATTTTTCAGAACCATAAGTTGATAGGTCTCTTCAACACATTTGTCGTATTCTGCCAAAAGGGCATCCAAGGATTGTCCAAATTTTTCATTGGAATAGTGCTTCAATTGAACCAATGCCATGACAGCATAATTCACAATTCCTCGAAATTCGCTAATAATATCGTCTCCAACATTATTATTTCCAGATAATTCAATATTTCGAATGCGTTGAGCCTTAATGAAAAGTTGATCGGTTAGACTACTTGGTCGAAACAAACGCCATGAAGTTCCATAATCGCTATTTTTACGGACAAATATTTCTTTGCAAATATTAATTTCTTGTTGATATTGCTCTTGTGTTGAAGCCATTTGGGCAAAGATATTCTACACGTTTGTTTTTTTGAGAAAAAATTAATATATTTAGATTAAACCATGGAGCAATTCGAGAATATACTGAACCAGTTAAATAGTGCCCAAAAAAGAGCAGTTGAAAGCATAGAAGGACCAGTTATGGTTATTGCTGGACCTGGCACAGGAAAGACACAAATCCTAGCCGCACGTATTTTAAGTATACTACAAAACACCGATACGCGACCAGAGAATATACTTTGTTTAACATACACTGAGGCTGGAGCTTTGGCCATGCAAAAACGTTTAAGTCAATTTTTAGGTAGCAATGCCTATAGAGTTAACATTCACACTTTCCATGGATTATGTAATAAAATAATCAATGAATATCCAGAAGAATTTTCAAAACGCGAATTGCGCGTAATGGATGATTTAGAGAGAATTGAAATTATTCAACAGATAATTGAAGAATTGCCTGCAGAGTCTGTGTTAAAAGATTATACTGAGAATTCTTCCGCCAAACGAGCACAGTTCATACACCTCTGGAATATTTTGAGGGAACAAAATTTAACCCCGAGTAAAATTTACGAATGGGTAGATGAACTTTCTACAGAAGAAGGATTTTTGGATGCATTTCCAGATATGGTTTATAAACGGAACCACGGAACTGCAGTTAAAGGAGATTTAAAACGAACAGAATTTGAAGCGCATGTTACCAATTGGAAAAAACTAAAAGAAGCAGTTCGTTTATACGGTAGATATTCTGAATTAAAAGCAGAAATTGGAGTTTATGAATTTCAAGATATGTTAACTTGGGTTGAAGAAAAGTTAAAAAACGATTTTTCGTTCAAACTAATGATTCAAGAAAAGTATCAATATGTGTTGGTCGATGAATACCAAGATACGAGTGAACTACAGAATGCCATATTATACCATTTAATCGATTTTTGGGAAGAAAATCCAAATTGTTTTGTCGTTGGAGATGACGACCAAAGTATTTATGCGTTTCAAGGTGCACAATTAAAAAACATGTTGACTTTTCATCATCGTTATGAAAGATATATTCAAACGATTGTGTTAACGGATAATTATCGAAGTTCCCAAGAAATATTAGATTATTCTGCCCTACTTATCAATCAGAATCACGCCAGATTGGTCAATGAAATATCTGGGTTGTCAAAGAACTTAAAAAGTGCCGGTGAAAATGCGAATTTTGCTTCCTCAAATTTTAATATCAAACAATTCAACAATGAATTTCATGAAGTTTTGGGTGTTACAGAATCCATTGAAGAACTCATTACCCAAAAACATAACCTTGAAGAAATTGCCATAATTTACAGTAAACACAAACACGCCGAATCCTTTATTTCCTTATTTAAAGAAAAAAACATCCCTTTTGTATTAAATAAACAAGTTAATATATTAAATGAACCAATGATTCAACTTTTGTTGGAATGGTTGGAATATATAGACAAGGAAACAACGGCAGCAAACAGTGGAGAGCATCTACTGTATTCTTTATTAATGAGTGATTTACACGACATTAAGCCAATGATGTTAAATCGAATTTCAGTAGATATTTTAGAAATTAAACGGATACATTATACTGAAAATCTTCCAAATTATACTTGGCGAGAACATTTTAGCAATCTGATAAATTCGCCAGAAAAATACCGAGATAGATATGGAAATAACAATTTGGAAGTAATTAAAAAGTTGTGGAACTCGATAGAAAATTGGCTCAAAATAACACAATCGGAAAATATCATTCAAATAATTTCGAAAATGTATAATGAGGGGGGATTTATATCACAAGCTTTAACAAAGCCCAATTCTAGTTGGAATTTAGAAGTTTTGCATAGTTTTATGTCGTTTGTAACCGATCAAACCAATCGCACACCATATATAACACTTTCGGAATTAGTATCGAAAATCAACAAAATGATATCCAATGACTTGACTATTAATTTAGAGAAGAAATTGGGGAACGCAAGTGGGATTCAATTTTTGACCGCTCATGGTTCAAAAGGATTAGAATTTGAATATGTTTTTATCATTCAAGCCAATGCCGATGAATGGGAAAAAGGCAACAATACAACAGGAAACTACAAGTTATTGAAGCTATTAGAAGGCAAAGGTGAGCTAATAAAGAATGATCAATCTTCAGAACAATCTTTGGAAGAGAAACGCAGATTGTTTTACGTTGGAATGACTAGGGCAAAGAGATCTTTAAATATAAGTTTCAATCTTAAGAAGATATCAAACTCTAAAAATGAAAATCTTCCTGCACGCTTTTTATCCGAAATAAACCCTGAAATGTTTGCGGGTAAAATAGATATTCAACAATTAGAGGCTACAAAATTAGAATGGGCATTGTTGAAAACACTGCAAATCAATTCAAAACCAAAATTGATAGGGGAAGAAACCGATTGGCTTAAAAAACGCGTCGAAGAATTTGTATTTTCACCTTCATCGATTAAAACGATTATGGAGTGTGGTTTGGCATTTTATTACGGCAATCTAATTAAAGTCCCCCAAGCTACAAATGAAAACCTTTCATTTGGGAATGCCATTCATGGATTTATGAGGGAATTTGTTATGCGCATTATAAAAAAAGTCCAATCCGTTACCGAGACTGATGTTCAATATATGTTTGAGCATCATCTTGGTCGGGAAAGGGGTGGATTTTCTAAAAAACAATATGAACTCCGCTATGCTCAGGGCTTGTCCTTGATACCACTTATTTTGAATCAAAAACTAGAAGATTACCAAAAATATAAGGATGTAAAGACAGAATACAGCATTTCCTCAAGAATCCATAATATTCAAATTAAAGGGAAGATAGATAAGGTAATTCTAGATGGAGACAAAGCAATCATTTCTGATTATAAAACGGGAAAGCTCAAAAACATTGAATTAAAAAGTAAAGCTCCCAACAACAAAAAACAAGAAATATTTCCTCCACCATATTGGTTTCAGACTGCTGTATATGCGCTTATGATAAATAACAATCAAGAAACCACTTGGAAATGCAATGAGGGACTAATTGAAGCATTAGAACCAGATGAAAATAGACAATTAAAAAATATAAATTTATATTTCTCTAAAGATGATTTTGAATTGGTTGAACGTTGGATAATATTGGCAAACGAAAAATTACAATCTCTTTCTTTTTTGGAGGGATGTGGGAGCCAAGACTGCCACTGGTGCAATTTTAGCAAAAAACATGAGTTGGTGGTTTTTGAAGAGCAATAATTACAAGGCGTGATTTATTTCTAAGCGACGGCATGCTTTTTCGCAACAAAGTTCTTCCGCTTTTTTCCTACTTTTATTAATCTCAGCGTACCAAAACTCATTGTCAATCCAGAGTGAAACTTCGTGTTTTTCTTTTTTTTCATCACCTAGATTAACATATTTCCATTCTAGAACTTTTTGGTTTTTTTGAACCCATTTAATAAAAACGGCTTTGTGACTTACCGCTGTTAACATCAGTTTGTCGATGTCTAAATACAGACCAATTAGTCTATGCCTCACAAACCAAGATGCTTTTTTGTAACCTCTATCTAAATAAATTGCTCCAATCAGAGCTTCCAATGCATTTCCACCGATACCTTTTAGAGCAGAAGGGTTTTTTAAGAGTTCCGATTTCATATCCATCACATCGGTTAAACCCATTTTAAAAGCGAGATCACCCATTTGCTCTCTATTCACAATGCGTGTTCTCATTTCAGTAAGGAAGCCTTCGTCTCTGAATGGAAATCTATTAAACAATACTTCTGCAACAACAGCATCTAATATAGCATCCCCTAAAAATTCGAGGCGCTCATTGTTAATGGTTTTCGTTGTTGAATTGGGTTTTTGGTTATAGTTTATGGCAGAACTATGGGTAAAAGCTTCTTTATAAATAAGAATTCTGCGCGGCCTAATGCCTGTCAATAAAAAAATGCGTCTTTTTAATTCGCGTTCTTTCGAAAAACTGATGCTAGAAAGAATAAACAAGGAAAAAAGAACAGATTAATCGATGTATTTCTTAAATATAACGGAGGCGTTGTGTCCACCAAATCCGAATGTATTATTTAATGCGGCATTAACCACTCTCTTTTGCGCTGTATTTAAAGTTAGATTCAATCTTGCATCGATGGCAGGATCATGAGTAGTGTGATTAATTGTTGGAGGAATAATATCATGTTTAACGGCCATAACACAGGCCACAGATTCAATTGCTCCAGCACCACCTAACAAATGTCCTGTTTGACTTTTAGTGGAACTAATATTCAAATTATAACTATGTTGATCAAAGACGCTGGTAATAGCCTTAATCTCTGCGATATCTCCAAGAGGTGTGCTTGTACCGTGAACGTTGATATAATCAATGTCTTCTGGTTTAAGATTTGCCTCTTCCATTGCCATTCTCATCACATTTCTAGCACCCAAACCTTCTGGATGTGGTGCCGTTAAATGGTAAGCATCGGCAGTCATTCCGCCACCCACAATTTCGGCATAAATTTTCGCACCACGGGCTTTGGCATGATCAAGATCTTCTAAGATAAGGGATGCTCCACCCTCTCCCATCACAAATCCATCTCTTGTGAGATCGAATGGTCTAGAAGCGGTTAAGATATCATCATTTCTTTCGCTGAGGGCTTTCATGTTACTAAAACCGCCTACTGATGGTTCGTTTACACATGCTTCAGAACCACCGGCTACTATAGCATCTGCTTTCCCCAAACGAATGATGTTAAACGCATCAATTAATGCGTGGGTAGAGGATGCACAGGCAGAGACCGTGCCGTAATTAGGACCTCTAAGATTATGCTTTATAGAAATATAGCCAGCAGCTATATCAATAATCATTTTAGGAATAAA
Source organism: Chitinophaga pinensis (assembly GCA_945860565.1). Classification (GTDB taxonomy): domain Bacteria; phylum Bacteroidota; class Bacteroidia; order NS11-12g; family UBA955; genus VMCP01. The sequence goes on from CAMAQS010000020.1 coordinate 21,361, forward strand.
AAAGGGCGAAAAACGCGGCACGCCATCGCCCTTAGCATATTCAACAATTTCATTGAAAAAGGTAGATAATCCACCAATTCCAGCACCCCAAATAACCCCAATTCTATCGAGATTAGGCGATTGTAATAACAGGCCACTATCATTTAGTGCTTCGTCTGCAGACTTCATGGCATAATGGGTAAAAGGATCCATTTTACGGGCTTCCTTTCGGTCTAAAAAATCCAACGGGTCAAAATTTTTGACCTCACAAGCGAATTTTACTTTATATCCATTGGTATCGAAATGTGTTATTAAGCCAGCACCACTGGTGCCAGCAACTAAAGCATTCCAATACTCTTCTAATGTGTTTCCGATGGGCGTGATTGCACCCATACCTGTGACAACAACCCTCTTGAGTTGCATAATTACTTTATATTTTCTTCGATGTAATTGATGGCTTCGCCAACAGTTGTAATGTGTTCAGCCTTTTCGTCTGGAATATTGATATTGAATTCTTTTTCGAATTCCATAATCAATTCTACTTGATCTAATGAGTCTGCACCTAAATCATTTGTAAAACTGGCAGTGTTTGTGATTTCCGCTTTATCTACACCTAACTTATCGACAATGATCTCAATTACTTTTTCTTTAATTTCTGACATGATATTTTTTAATATTTTGTGCTACAAAGAAACATTTTTTTCTTGAGATGCAAATGAAAATTTTATTTTTGTAAAGAAAATTGTCTGTAAAACGCTACAAATCGACTGTATCCCTTAATACCAATGACTTTATAGTGGTTGGTATCCATACTGATGCGCCGCCATTTCTAGCCTCATGGTGTCTTTGTGACACTTTTTCTATTCAATTTGTATTTGAATACGCAGATTTTACAATAAATTTGCTCGAAGAAGAAGAAAACAAGCACAACGCGTATTATTTCAAAGGTTCCGCTATGTATCCGAAAATGTGGTTAGTTCAAAATCAGGGAAGTTTCAAAAAATTAGTTACGACTAAGCCCACCCCTGATTATTTATTAATCATCGATGACAATGACAACTTATTGGATTTTGAATCTTGTATGGGTCAATTAAAACGAATAAAACATTTTCAAATGATTTTTAGTTTTCCTAATGATAATAAAGCGAAATTTGTTTGGCTTCAAGAACTCAATCATTTATGATTTGAAAAAGTAAAATGTACAAGGATAATTTTAACAAAACCAAAATCGTAGCTACCATAGGACCAGCTACCAGTTCAACTGAGAATCTAGAGAAAATTATTCGGGCAGGGGTTGATGTTTGCCGGTTAAATTTTTCTCATGGTGAACATTCCGTGCACTTAGAAGTAGCTGAACGAATTAGAGAAATAAACCAACGTTTAGGGTCGCACATCGCTATTTTACAAGATTTACAAGGACCAAAACTCAGAATTGGAAAGGTTGATGGTGAAATGATGCTTAAAGATGGAGATCCGATTCACATTACCACAGTAGAATGTATATCGACCGCAGAAAAGCTTTTTGTTAGTTATGAACGTCTTGCCCAAGATGCTAAACCTGGCGAGAAAATATTACTCAACGATGGAAAGGTTGAATTAATTATCGAGAAAATCCTCGATGATAAGAACTTATTGGGTCGAGTTGTTGCTGGTGGTCCCCTTACCTCAAATAAAGGATTTAATTTACCTCAAACAAAGATTACCGTTCCATGTTTAACAGAAAAAGACCTGAAAGATTTGGACTTTGGTTTGGAGATGGATGTAGACTGGATAGCATTAAGTTTTGTAAGAACAGCAGAAGATGTAATTGAATTAAAAAACATCATAAATTCTAGAGGTAAAAGAGCCAAAGTAATTGCAAAAATCGAAAAGCCTGAAGCCGTTGAAAATATTGATCAGATTATTCTTGTAGCAGATGCAATCATGGTTGCCCGTGGTGATTTGGGTGTAGAAGTTCCTTTACAAAGAGTGCCTTTAATTCAAAAAACCATTGTTGAAAAATGTATTGCGCAAGCAAAACCTGTAATAATTGCAACGCAAATGATGGAAAGTATGATTGTAGATAGCATGCCTACACGCGCTGAAATTACGGATGTTGCAAACGCTGTTCTTGACGGGGCTGATGCCGTAATGTTGTCGGCAGAAACATCCGTTGGAAAGTATCCGGTAAGAGTAGTAGAGATAATGAACAGTATTATAACGGATATAGAATCCGATAGAAGAGCTTATTATAAAGGGGTAAGACCAACCATTGATTCACCCTCTTTTTCAAGTGATGAAGTTTGTTTCACGGCAGTGAGAATGAGCGATCATTTGCAAGCTAAAGCCATTGTTGCCATGACCAAGAGCGGATACACTGGGTTTAAAGTAGCCAGTTACAGACCAGAATGTGGCGTATATATTTTCACCGACAATAAGCTGTTATTGAACACGTTAAATTTGGTTTGGGGTGTGCGGGGTTTTCATTACGATAAATTTGTAAGTACAGACGAAACTTTTGACGATGTAACACGATTGCTAAAGGAGCAAAATTTAGTAACCATAGGAGATTACATCATAAATTGTGCGAGTATGCCTTTACACAAAAAACAAAGAACCAATACAATTAAAATATCTTTAGTGGATTAATGTGGAGCGATTTTAGATTTATATACGGGAACAGTAGAACAAGGTTCTCCGTACATTACACTTTGAGCTATAGGTACTAATTTAGAGGTTAGTTGAAGATACGCTGCTGGAGAAATGAATAAATCCCCACAACCTTTAATGACAACCTTTTTTCCTAAATATTCACTTACATCTAAATTGAGGATGGATTCTTCCCACAAAACAGTTTCTAAAGTTTCAATTGAACCAAAAATGACTTTCTGTGCAATGCCAGTTAATTTAGAGGAAATGAGCATATAAGCCCAAGTTGGAATGATGGCATCGACAGAACAAAAAACGGCAACATTTTTATCTTGATATTGTTGCCAATCGAAGGATGAAATCCACAGCCGAAAATCTTTTTCTTTCAAAACCATGCCCATAAATAGGGTGTCTTTTATATCTAAAGCTACCCTTTCTCCTTTTGGATAAATATGTTCTAAGTTTATTGTCAATAATCCGCTGTTTGCAACTTTATTCACAATTTCGTCTGTCATATTACAAAAATACGACAGTTCATCAACAGTTTAGTGGAATTTATTAAATAAGATAAGCTATATTTGAAACTCATTAATGGTCGTGCCAAAAAACTCACTTTTTAAATACTTATTTGCTTTCGGTTCTTTAATTATTTCTACAAATAGGGTAATCGGCCAAACAGTATTTGACAATTTTGATCAGCTCAACGAAGTTCGAAAATTCTATAATAATTTCGCTACACTTTATGCAAGAGATCTCTTTTCTAGTGTTTATCCTGCTCAAAGTTTAAGTACCTTCAATGGCTCACAAATTATGGCTCCAAGTGCATTTAGCATTGATTTTAGGGCCGGTTACTTACTACGTTTTCCTTCTTCTGTTGCGGAATCTGTCTATTCTTCTTTAGAAAAATATCCAAATATAAAAGTCTCCGGACGTGGCGATGGGAAGCTTCGCTTTAAACAACCCAATGTATTGGGTGAAGGCGTGGAAAGATTATATTTTCAAATGTTAGATGCGAATCAAAAACCACTTAATTCTACTAAAAATGGCGGAGATAGTGTTTTATGGGCAATTCCATCATTGAGTCAATTGGGCTTAACAGAAAAAGTTGCTCCGAAATATGTTGTAAATCTGCGTTGGGCGCCAGGGTTTGCTTTTGAATTGGGAGGAACCTATATGCCCTATAATACTTCAGCCAAAACGACCTCTGGTAATGTAATAAACAACAGTAACAAAATGTACAACATCTATTTTGCCCACGATATCCTGTATTGGTTGCAGAGGTATCATTACGATGGTTGGCATGTTACAGGATCTGTGGAATTGACAAACATCAATCAAAGTATAAATCTCTCAGAACAAGCGAAATTGTTTCAAGATTATTCAGTTAAAGGCATGAATGTTTCGTTTGATCAGCAAATGAAAAGCATTGATTTATACAGTAGAACGGTAAGATATGGGCTCAATGTAGGTAAATCGTGGCCAGTTATTGAAGCTTGGGTAGGTCTTAGTAGATTAAGGACAAAAGGAGGCATTAGTGACAATGGATATGTTTCGGTTTACATAGATGAAGATCCTAACAATCCAAATGATGGTGTCAGAATAAGACGAATGAGAGAGTTTTTCTTTTCAGGTGTAAGTGAAACCAAATTATGGAATATGCAAATTGGATGGAGTGCCGGACAAAAAAGTATTCGTTTTGGTGCCCAATATAACATAATGAGCAATGGGATGCATCAAGGTTCTGCAATGATTAAATATGTAATCAAAGACAATTTGAAACATCCATGGCAAATGCCCGATTATGTTAGGGCAATAAAACCGCGTATTGTTCGTAAAACAATTGTTATTGACAGAAGTGAAGAGTAATTCAGAGAATTAAATTTTTTCTAAGTGAATTATCTTTTTACCAGGTTTTTTATATGGTACTATTTTTAACAGATTTATAGATTTGTAAGTAAACGTCCATGTCTTTTTGAAGAATTCAAATTCAGGCATCCCTTCAATGTCAAAATTTACTAAATAATAATCCGCATCTGTATCCCAAGTTCCTACATATTTCGTTCCATTTACTAAAATTTCTAATGGTCCCTTATAATAGGTTTCCTTTCGTAGGTAAATTTCCATTTCGGAATAACTGGGTGTTAAGTTCGTTCCACTAGAGTCTACGGCCAAGGTAATTTTTACGGGCTGATTTAATACGTATAAGGCAAACATTTTTTCTGCAAACGTCGCTGAATCCCCTGCATTTTTAGTGGTATCGGTATTATTGGTTTTATCTTCTTCTTTGGTACATGAAGAGGTTGTAATTGAACCTAACAGCATAAACGCAGCTAGGATTGGCACGATTAAATTACTTTTTTTCATTTTTCAAATTTAAAATTCTCAATTTCTTATATCCAAATATAAACTATCTCTATCAAGTTTCAATTTTTTATTGCTCTTATGTTGCTGAAAAACCTGAAATTTGCAATTATGACCACCATTCACAAAAGCTTGCTTTTTTGTTTTGTACTGATAATAAACTGTTCAATGTTAATTGCAAAAGATAACTTAGGAATCCGCTATTCAGTTTCCATCCCAAAGCCAAGTAATCACTATGTTTCAATAACTATGGAATATGGTGCCCCGAATAAAGAAAACCAAGAAATTAAATTGCCTGTATGGACACCGGGTAGTTATATGGTTAGAGAATTTGCGAAAAACGTAGAAAAAATCGACGTTTTCGTAAATAGTGAAAAAACCACTGTTTCGAAGAGTGATAAAAGTACTTGGAATTTTAAAGCACCCCAGAATAGTTCTGTGAAAGTGGTTTATACTGTTTACTGTTTCGAGTTTTCAGTTCGAACCTCGTTTGTTGATGAAGACCAGGCTTTATTAAATGGAGCCTCCTTGTATATGTATGTGCCCGGATTAGAAAAAACCAGAGGCACTATAAACATTGATTATTCCGATACAAAATGGAAAAACAATATTACTTCCTTAACTTCTACCCATCCCCCAAAAGAAGAAAATACAAAAAAAACACTTTACGAATATTCAAATTACGACGAATTGGTAGATACCCCTATTCAATTGGGAAATTTTGAAACCTTTTCATTCTTAATTAGCGGTTTTACCCATGAAGTAGCCATGATTGGTCAGCACAATGCGAACATTCAGAAATTGAAGATGGACATGGAAAAAATCTGTAACACCATGTTTAATATCGTCGGTCAATTCCCGATTGGGCCCAATTCAACCAAAAAATATATTTTTATTGTTCAAAACGTGCAAAATGGAGGCGGGGGAATTGAACATTTAAACAGCACCGTTTTAATGATGAATCGATTTAACTATAATAAACAAAAGGAGTACACTTCTTTTTTAGGATTGGTCGGGCACGAATATTTCCACCTTTGGAATGTAAAACGCATTAGACCAGTTGAACTTGGTCCGTTTGATTACAGTAAAGAGAATTATACCAATTTATTGTGGGTTTCAGAAGGGATAACTTCCTATTACGATGAACTTGCTCTATTGCGCGCTGGTTACGTAGATAAGAACCAGTTTTTGAATACCATTACATCTTATATAAACGGCCATGAGAATAGACCGGGCAGTGCCTATGGCAATTTAAAAGAAATGAGTTGGGACGCTTGGATTAAAGAATATAGACCAAATGAAAACTCCAAAAATTCCAATTATTCCTACTATTCCAAAGGCTTAATTGTTGGTTGCTTATTGGATATTGAAATTTGCAAAGCAACCAATGGTGAGAAGAACCTCGATGATGTATTCAAACTGTTGTATTCGAGATACTTACAAGTTTACAAAACAGGTACAAATGGCAGAGGGTTTACTGAAGCTGATTTTTTTAGAGCATGCGATGAAGTTACAAAAAAACAAATTTCGAACGTTCTTTCAATTTGGATAAATAGCCCGATTACTCCTAATTACAGCGAGTTATTTTCGGAATTGGGTGTACTAGCAAAATCAACGAAAACCCTAGATTCGAACTTTGGTATTGGTTGTGAAATTAAAAATGGAAATGTCTACATTAATTTCGTGCATAGAAGCGGTACCGGCGAATCTTTAGGGCTAAATGTGAATGATGAAATAATTGCCCTAAACAATATCCGCATCAACTCGACTCAATTAGAAACGGTTTGGACAAGTTTAAACAAACCCAAACAACTTGAATTCACCATTCAAAGGGCTGGTATTTTGAGAAACATTACTGGAGAAATCAAACCCATTCAAGTATATAATTTACAACTTGAAACTCCAAAATCTGATACTATTAAATCAAACATTGCTTTAACAAAATGGTTATCTATTGACAAATGAGCATAAATCATTCGGCACTGAAATCTTTTATAGTTGAGGTATTTTTGTGTAAACAATTCTCACATGAACATGCCGAAATAGCAGCAAATGTTCTTCTTGAAGCCGATTTAACCGGGATTGATAGCCATGGAATAGCCCGTTTATCAGGATATTTGAGACTCATTGATAGCGGAAGAATTAATGTAAAACCAAATTTCGCTTTGCATGTTCGCAAAAAAACAACAGGACGTTTCGATGCCGATGGTGGTATTGGTTTGGTATCTGCTCAGATTGCGATGGGTCATACTATTGAAATGTGTCATGAATACGGTTCAGGGTGGCTTGCTATTTTTAACTCAAGTCATTATGGTGTGGGTGCAGCACATTCTTCTCTTGCGCTGCAACATAACTATATTGGCCTATCCATGACAAATGCCACTCCCCTAGTAACTCCAGCCTTAGGAAAAGAAAGAATGCTTGGAACCAATCCCATTTGCATAAGTATACCCGGTAAAAACGGACAGTCATTTGTTATAGATATGGCTACATCTGCTGCTGCAAATGGCAAGTTGGAAATTGCCCAAAGGGAAGGAAAATCCATTCCTGATGGATGGTTAATTAGCGCAAATGGTGAAACTAGCAACAATCCCAATGATTTAAAAGAAGGTGGATTCTTGCTTCCGCTTGGCTCCAATTCAGATAGAGGATATCATAAGGGATATGCTTTGGGATCATGGGTAGATATTTTCAGTGGCGTTTTGAGTGGCGCTAATTTTGGGCCATGGGTTCCCCCATTTGTTCAATTTCTAAATCCACAAAATGAACAAGTCGGGAAAGGGATTGGACATTTTATTGGGTGTTGGGATATGGATGGATTTTCAGAACTCAACGCATCTCAAAATGCACTAGAAATTTGGATGAATCGATTTAAGTCTACAATAGCCATTGATCCTAAAAACCCAGTTATGATACCGGGTGAAATTGAAAAATTAACCAAAGAAAATCGCTTAATTTATGGAATTCCATTGAACGACATTGTAATTCAAGATATAGAAACGATTGCGACATCTTTACAATTAAAAAGTCCATTTTAAACCAACTCATTTATGGAAAAACAACAAAGAAACAAATTAATCGTGGCAATAGGATTTTTTCTATTAGTAACTGGCTGTGCCGTTTGGGCGTATACCACCATTCTTATACCCAACCGTGAATATCACAAAAGAACGGGACATAAATATTCGCAAAAAAAGAAATACAAAACCACACATAATCCAGATTACATAGATTCTGTGTTGGAAGCAAAAAAGAAAAGTAAAAATTAGACTAGCTGCCGAACCAACGATTTAACTCGGCAAGCATGATGTCGCCATCAGGAATTTTAGATTCGAGCTTATTGGAAACGATATAGTCTAAAAATTGGTCGTTTTTTGCACCTGCTTTGAGCGCTTCATCATAGCTATCATTGGAAAAAGTTACACGTTCATATTGGGTTTTATACTTCCCAGGATACAAATCAACCAATTGTTTTTCTATTGATTTTTTATGTAAAAATTCAGGCAATCCCACCAAATCTCTCATTTCAACGAAGTTTTGAATTGCCAAACTGGCTATTGCATCTGCATTTGGTTTTCGACTTGTTTGATATGCCTCTAAAATTTCTTTCCAATTCCCATTCCCATTTTCAATACAGTGATCTAAAACAACACAGTCCTCAAATGAACAGTTCATGCCTTGCCCGTAAAATGGAACCACTGCGTGTGCCGCATCACCCATTAAAGCTGAATGGTTACTAACCCAAGGATAGGTACGAATGGTGACCAAATGTCCAATTGGATTGCGTTTAAAATCTTCAATTAAATTAGGCATAAGAGGAACAGCATCAGGAAATTGACTATTAAAGAAGTCTAAAATTTCCGTTTCTGAATTTAGATTCTTAAAACTAAATTCACCTTCATAAGGAAGAAACAAGGTACATGTAAAATTTCCACCTGGATTTGGAAGAGCTATCATCATAAAACTGCTCCTTGGCCAAATGTGTAATGCTTCTTCTTGCATTTGAAATTGCGAATTAGGACCAGGTACAATTTCCAATTCTTTGTATCCGTGTGACTCATAGGTTTGTGAATAATTGAACTTAGGACTTCTGAACATTGCCTCCCTTACGGCTGAAAATGCGCCATCAGTAGCTAAAAAAATATCCCCTTTAACCAAAATTTCTTCAGAATCCTCATTTTCAAAAATGGCCTCGTTGGTTTCCAAATTCATTTTTGTACATCTGTGATTAAAATACATGTGAATATTGGGATATGCATCGGCTAATTTCAATAATCTTATATTTAATTCTCCTCTAGAAACACTATAAATGGCTTGATCGTCTCTTCCATAAGCTTGATATTTTATCTCACTTGAAACACTGTGCATGATTCTACCAAACATAGGAATTGAAATGTCTAAAATTTCATTGACCAACCCTACTTTTTCTAAAGCCGTAATTCCACG
>CAMAQS010000021.1 GCA_945860565.1 Chitinophaga pinensis
TGGGTTCAACACTAGAGAATTCATACTATATTCAATCTAGATTGGTGAATCTGCCAAGTAGTCCAAATCCTCGGTATTGGTAATTGATTGTTTTTTAAAAACTAATTTATTCGTTTCCTTATATTTGTAACCAATGAAGCAGCCTGACAATCTATATCTTTTCGGATTTTCGGGACATGCATACGTGGTATTAGAATCTGTCATTCAACAGAATATAGCTTGTAATGGTTATTTTGATTTTCAAAAAAACACCGAAGACCATCCCTTTTTAATACCTTATTTTGGCAATGAAGAAGATTTCGACTTTAATTTGAACCAACCCATTACCGGTTTTCCTTCTGTGGGGGACAATAAAATTCGAAAAAAAATTATTGAGTTTTTAAGAAACAAAAAAATCAATGAAATCACGATAATTGACCCAAGTGCAAATATCAGCGCCTCTGCAAATATTGGACTTTCTTCATACATTGGGAAGAACACTTGCATTAATGCACTCGCCAATATTCAAGATGGATGTATAATTAATACTTCAAGCGTTATAGAGCACGAATGTTCCATAGGTAGCCATACGCATATTGCGCCTAACTGCACACTTCTAGGGAACGTAAAAGTGGGACAGAATGTTTTTATTGGAGCCAATTCAGTAATTTTGCCTGGCTTAACAATTGGCGAAAACAGCATCGTTGGTGCGGGTTCGGTCGTTACAAAATCGATTGGAGCAAATGAATTGTGGTATGGTAATCCAGCAAAAAAACAATTAAGATGAAATCAGTAATTATAATCGCGGAAGCTGGTGTAAATCACAACGGGAATTTATCCATGGCATTCGAGCTAATTGATGCCGCTGCAGATGCTGGTGCAGATTATGTTAAATTTCAAACATTCAGGGCTGAAACCATTGTTTCAAAACAAGCAAAAAAAGCTGAATACCAAAAGGTCAATTTAAAAAGTGATTCCGACACTCAATTTGAAATGTTAAAATCCTTAGAAATATCTTTCGATGATCATTTCAAACTGCAAGAATACTGTAAAGAAAGAAATATAGGATTTTTGTCCACTGGATTTGACGATGAAAGTGTTTCATTTTTAGCCTCAATGGGGATTGATTATCTAAAAATTCCGTCTGGAGAAATTACAAACAAGCCATATTTAAAACATGTAGCTTCTCAGAATAAACCAATTATTTTGTCTACGGGGATGTGTACCATGCAAGAAATAACCGCCGCGTTAGACATAATTAAAAGCGTAGGAGTTCCTTTAACCGATCTTTACATTTTACATTGTAATACAGAATACCCAACGCCAATGGGTGATGTTAATCTATTGGCAATGTTAGATATTCAGAAGACATTAGGCGTGAATGTTGGATATTCGGATCATACTATAGGAATAGAAGTCCCAATTGCTGCCGTTGCATTGGGGGCAATTGTAATTGAAAAACATTTCACTTTAGATAAGAATTTACCGGGTCCAGACCATGCTGCATCTATAGATCCTATTGAGTTAAAAGCAATGGTACAAGCCATCCGGAATATTGAATTGGCCATTTCTAGCAGCGGTAAGAAAGAACCTAGTGCGAGTGAATTAAAAAACATATTGGTTGCAAGACGAAGTTTACATCTAACTAAAAACCTCCCAAAAGACCACATTTTAGGCCCAGATGATTTAATTTCTTTGCGTCCAGGAACAGGTATATCGCCAATGGAAATGGAAAAAGTAATTGGCAAAAAGTTGAATTCAGACCAACCAGAGTTTACAATGATAAAATATGAAGATATAACATGAAACGAATTTGTGTTGTAACAACTAGTCGTGCCGATTATGGTCTACTCTATTGGACAATTAAGGGTATACAAAATTCCTCAAAATTAGAATTGATTCTAGTAGCTGGTGGTTTACATTTAGTATCAGAAATCGGTTATTCATTGCAGAACATTTTAAATGATGGACTTAATCCTATTGAAACTGTTGACTTAGAAATGTCAAACGACTCAGAAAATGGAATTGCGCATAGTATGGGTCTTGGAATTGAAAAGTTCACCAATTGTTTTACAAATTTCAAACCCGATTTGGTTTTGCTTCTGGGGGATAGGTTTGAAACATTGTCGGCGGCATGCGCTGCGACCATATGTCATATACCAGTTGCACATTGCCATGGTGGGGAAGTAACAGAAGGTGCTTTTGATGAATCATTTAGACATTCTATAACCAAAATGTCTCAGATACATTTTACATCTTCAGAAAATCACAAAAAACGAGTTCGACAGCTCGGTGAAAATCCAAAAAATATTCACGTTGTTGGTGCTTTAGGAATTGAAAATATTAATAAGTTAACACTATTAAGCAAAGAGGAAATTGAAAGTTCTTTGAATCTCCAATTCAAGGAAAGGAACTTTTTAGTTACTTTTCATCCAACTACCCTTGAGTTAGATGAAACCGAATCTCAAATTATTAATTTAATAAATGCATTAAAACAATTTAATTATGCCCAAATAATATTGACAAAACCGAATATTGACCCCAAAGGACGATCTATCATTAAATTGCTAGAACAATTTGAATCGGAAAATTCAAATCATGTCAAATTATTTGATAATTTGGGCCAATTAAGGTATTTATCAACTGTTAAATTCATGGATGTAGTAATTGGAAATAGTTCAAGTGGTTTAATTGAAGTTCCCTCTTTAGGCATTCCAACTGTAAATATTGGTAGTCGCCAAAAAGGAAGAGACCACGGAAATTCAATCTTTAATTCAACCAATGACACCGATGAAATCGTTTCCAATATTAAAATGGCAATAAATTTCAAAAGCAAAAACCAACCAATTGTTAATCCTTATGAAATGGGAAACTCATCTGAATTAATTATTCAAATATTGGAAGAATTAGATTTTACTGAATTAATATACAAACCATTTTTTGATTTAAATTAAACCTCTATGATTCTTTACCGACACACAATCAATCTAGAAGAACCCATATCTGCGGCTATGCAGAAAATGAATGAACCTCAGCATCTGAGGATAATCTTTGTTCTTAATGAAAAGAAACAAGTAATCGGAAGTATAACTGATGGTGATATAAGAAGAGGTTTATTAAAAGGACTTAATACAAATACTTCTTGCGAAAATTTCGCCTTCAAAGATTTCAAATTCATAAATGCCGATGATATAAATATTGAGTCGCTTCAGAATTATAAAGAATCCGGAATTTTTGTTTTGCCTGTACTGAATTCCTCAAAAGTATTAATTAAGATAATTAACTTTAATTCACAAATTAGTTATTTGCCCTTAAGTGCAGTAATTATGGCGGGTGGATTTGGAAATAGACTAAGGCCATTAACTATAAATACGCCTAAACCAATGTTAAAAGTTGGCGATTTGCCAATTCTTGAGATAAACATCAGACGTTTAGTTCAATTCGGAATTCACGACATCGTAATTTGTGTAAATTATTTAAAAGATCAAATTATTAACTATTTCGGAAACGGTTCAAAATGGAATTGCGAGATAACCTATATTGAAGAAAATGAACCTTTAGGAACTATAGGCGCAATATCGCTTCATGATAATTTCAAGTACAATGATATTCTACTGTTTAATGCAGATTTATTGTCTACAATTAATTTGGAAGATATGTATGTAAAATACCAATCCACTTCTTCTGATTTAATTATTGCAGGAATTCCACATAAAATCACATTGCCATATGCCGTTCTGGAACAATCAATGAATAGAATTGTACATATTAGTGAAAAACCCACATATACCTATTTTTCGAATGCTGGATTTTACATCTTTTCAAAAAAACTAACTCGTATTATCCCTAAAAACACCTTTTTTAATGCTACTGATTTTGTTGAAGAATTAATTAAAAAAGATCACGTTGTAACTTCCTTTGAAATCTTCGGATATTGGAATGATATTGGGTCAATTGAAGATTATGAAAAATCCAACAACGATATACTTTCATTAAATCTTTTTCAATGAAACTACTTTGTTTAATTCCAGCTAGACGAGATTCCAAAGGTATTCCAGGTAAAAACTGGAAACTTTTAAATGGGAAACCCTTAATTAACTACAGTATTGAATCGGCCTTGTCAATTCCTAATATTGACACCATTTGCATTTCTACCAATTCGGATGAAATTATCCAAATCGTTGAATCCCAATTTGAAATCCCCATTCATTTTAAACGTCCAGAATCGCTTAGTCTAGATACCACATCTAGCAGAGAAGTTATACTTCATGCAATTGAATACTTTCAACAACTGGATAAATCTTTCGACGCAATATTGCTTTTGCAGCCTACATCTCCATTTAGACAGAAAGAAGCTATTTTAGATTGCCTCCAATTATTTGAAACAAAACAATGTGACATGGTGGTTAGCGTATGTGAAAGCCCTTACAATCCATACTACAACATTTATACGGAATCGAATGGATTCCTCGAAAAAAGTTTAAAAGGCAGTTATACACGCCGTCAAGATTGTCCACCGGCATTTCTTATTAATGGTTCTATTTATATTATTTCAGTTGATTCAATCGTAAAAAGTGAAATTCATGAAATGGAAAAAATTGTAAAATACACAATGCCTTGGAAATTTCATTTAGATTTAGACGGACCTGAAGACTGGATTGAAATGGAAAAAATTATTCACCAACAAAAAAGTCAATGAACAAATTATTTCAAACCTTCCTTTCAATTGCAAAAGTGATAATTAAAAGTCGGGTATTCAAAAATCAAAAAATTAAAAACACGAACAATTTAATCATTGTTGGCAATGGTCCATCCGCTTCTATTTTTATTGAAGAAGCATTAATAAAGATTGGTTCAAATTTTGATTTTATTTGTGTAAATATGTTTGCCTCTCAAGATTTGTTTTTTCAGTTAAAGCCAAAATTTTATCTGATGTTGGATTCCGCATTTTTTAATTTCAACCAAGAAACCTATTTAGATCCAGCCAAATTAAAATCACTAAAGGAAAATCCTGATTTTGAATCCACACAAAAATTAATTAACAAAACCTGGAATAACATTCTAACTAGCAACTGGGGACTGACCATAATGGTACCCCAACTTTTTAGAAATAGTCCAATGGTAAAAATGGCACGAAATGCAGGATTCGATATTTTAATATTTAACTACACTGTTGTTCAGGGATTTGAATGGTTTGAAAATTTAATTTATTCTGCAAAATTAGGTAGTCCACAAAGCCAAAACGTCATTAACTCTTGCATATTCCAAGGCATAAACAACGGATTTAAAAACATTTATTTAATTGGAGTTGAGAATAATTTTCATCTTAATTTAAGGGTATCAGAAACAAACCAACTTGAAATGGTGGATGAACATTTCTATAAAGTTGAAAAAAAATCTATTCCATTGAAAAATGCACGAGGAGGTTCAGTAAAAATGCATGAATTTTATTCCAGCTTGTATAAAGCCTTTTACGCACACCATCGTCTTCAACTCTATGCGAAACTTAAGGGGGTAAATATCTATAATAGTACGTTAAATAGTTTTATCGATGCCTATGAAAGAAAACAAATTAATTTTGATTGATTACTTTTGCGTTTAGAATGTCACAACTCAAAGGAAATAAAGTTTTAGTAACTGGTGCAGATGGTTTTATTGGAAGCCACTTAGTTGAGCAATTGCTGCATGAAGGTGCGCAGGTAAAAGCCTTTGTTTGCTATAACTCCTTTAATACTTGGGGATGGATAGATAGTTTGAGTGACGATCTAAAAAACAATATCGAGATTTTCAGCGGAGACATTAGAGATCCGAATGGTGTTTATACTGCAATGCAAGGCTGTGACATTGTTTTTCATTTGGCAGCTTTAATTGCGATTCCATACAGTTATCACTCTCCTGATAGTTATGTGGACACAAATATTAAAGGAACTTTAAACATATTACAGGCTGCCAAGAAATTAAACATCAAAAGACTACTTGTTACGTCAACCTCTGAAGTTTATGGCACTGCACAGTTTGTACCTATCACAGAACTTCATCCTAAGCAAGGTCAATCACCCTATTCTGCATCAAAAATCGGTGCGGATGTTTTATCTGAGAGTTTTTACCGCAGTTTTGACATGCCGATTACAACTGTTAGACCATTTAATACTTATGGACCGAGACAGTCCGCTAGGGCAGTTATACCAACCATCATTACCCAACTTTTAAATGGTGAAACTTCTATTAAGCTAGGAGATCTTAGTCCAACTAGGGATCTCGTTTATGTAAAAGATACGGCCATGGGATTTGTTAAAATTGCCGAAACTGATTCACTCATTGGAGAAGAGGTAAATATTGCCACCCAACAAGAAATTAGTATTGGTGGATTGGCTGAACTACTGATTGAAATAATTAATCCTCTCGCGAAAATTCAAACAGATGGAGACAGACTTCGTCCAAAAAACAGCGAAGTTTTTAGACTTTTAGGCTCTGCAGAAAAATTGGTATCACATACTAATTGGAAACCAGAAACCACATTGGCTGAAGGGTTAAAAGAAACCATTGATTGGTTCTCAGATGGAAAAAATCTTTCATTATTCAAGCATTCAATTTACAATGTTTAAATAGTGATAACTATTTTGTAAATCTAGATACCAATTTTTCAATCATGCTTCGAATGTCATCCGACAATCTAAATCTATAAATAATTACAATTATTGCAGTAAAGATAATTACTGTTTTAAAGGTATAGAGTAAAAGTCCCATTAAATCTGCACTGGCTGAGATTTTCCAGAAAAAATTCAGAGTAAACATTGCTAGAAATAAAACCACAACCATTAATAATTTTGGAGTAAAAGGGATTAAACGGTATTGGACCTTAATTAACAAGACAGTCACTGCGCTCGAGGCCGCCCATGTACCTGCTGTAGCCAAAGCGGCACCTTCAATTCCCCATATTGGAATGGCCCAAGAATTTAACAAAATCCCAACTATCAAACTACTCAAATTAACAACCAAAGACAAATAGTATTTGGGTGAAAAAATCAAAATGGCACTTGAATTTCCTTGAAGCAAAATAAACAACTTGCCAATTCCTAAAAACAAAACAGCCAATTTACCGGGCGCATACTTTTCACCATTTGGCATTAACGCATAAAACAAATCGATATTTACCCATAAAAGCAGTAAAACAATTGCTCCCAAAATAAATTGATTCAAGCTTGTTTTCTGATATAGCCTAGACATTTCTTCTGTATCTCCTTTGTGCATCGCTTCGGATAATTTGGGATTTGAAATTTGCAAAATACTACGGGTGGGAATCTCAATCAAAACAGCCATACTCACCGCTATTCGATAAATTCCAGTGTCAGAAAAGCCATTCATTGAACTAATCATTACAAAATCCATACGCTGTATAAACATGTTGGCCAAATAAGTCAAGAACAAATAGGCTGTGTATTTAGAAAAATCGCGTTTGAGATTAGATTGTGTCTTTAAAAAATGTATATCAGGCCTAAAAGATATTTGGGTATTTTTCAGAATGTAAGTAAAATTCAAAATAGCCATCAAAAAATAAACCAGTGGTACCAATTGCACAGTTCTTTCAAAAGGCAGATAATGAACATAATATAAAAAGCCAATTAAACCTAAAAAAATCCGAACTACATTTTCACGCAAAAAGGAAGCAAAAATGATATTCCCAATAGACGAAGAAAATATCTCAAATACATTATTAAAGACAAAAAAGAAAATAAATGGCAATAACCAATAATAATATGGCTCGAATTGAACCGCATTTTTGCCTAAATAATGCATAATTGCACCTTTAAAAAATAAAAGCGCAACAGCAGTAATTAAGAAACCAATAAAAGGAATGAGCAAAATCCAAAACCCAGCGCCATTGTGCCCTTTGTCATTTTTAAAACGAGGAAAAAATCTCCAAATAGAGTATCCCGTTCCCAATTGAGCCACTCCGGCAAGCAAAGCACCCATCTCGATAAACAATCCAATGACCCCGTTTTCAGATTCAGTGTACACCAATGGAAACAAATAGAAGGTCGTAAATAGACCAACTAAACTTCCTGAATAATTTACTACAGAGGCCCAAAAACTTTGCCTTGCTATCTGACCTGCCATGGCGCAAAGATATTCATGTTTTATGAATGAGTGATTATTGCACCAATTTAGAACAAATTTGATATTGATCAATTTTCGCTCAAACCAAGTTCAATACACAAAAATGACTTCAAACATTTGCAATTCACTCGAAAAAGCCGTTATTTCGTAAAAAGAAAACTAAGAAAATGAAAAAATTATTATTACTTACATTAATCTCAGCAAGTGCTGTTGGAATTATGCAAAGTTGCAAAAAAGACACTGCAAGCACAACTGAAGCTCCTCTAACTGTTGAAGCCAAGCAAAGATCTTTATTGTTTTATGCAACAGCTACATGGTGCGGTCCTTGTGGTGCTACAGGTGGACCACTTTTCAAATCTGTAATTGCAAATAATTCAACGAACGATTTAATTAGTTTAGACATTCACCCTCAAACTTCAGTTGGTTTATCTTATTTAAATGCTACCGCTTTAAAAGAAAACAACCCTGATTCTGTAATATTTGCTCCATTTGCTGGTGAAATTTATAACCAAATTAAACCAAATGGCTACATTCCATTGTTTTATTGCAGCAATTCATTGTTGGGAAATAGCGGTGTAACAGCAACTCAAGTCAAAGAATTTGCGGACAATTACAACAGAAATACAGCGCCAGAAATTGGTGTAGCGGCAAGTGCCTCTGCAAGTGGAAATACAATTAACATCAAATACAAAATGAAAGCCCTAAACCCTGAAAGTGGTGCAGAGTACTTCACATCAGTATTAATGATTGAAAAATCCGTAAATGCCTATCAGTTTGTTTCTCCAGGTACAAATACCTCATTGGAACACAAAAATATAGTAAGAGCCTCTGCGAAGAATACTACTTCAGGTAATTTGTTTGGTGGTGGAAGAACTGTTGTTGGTGCTCCTGTAGCATTCGGTGATGCTGCTGACATGACTAATCCAGTTGCACAAACTGAAATTGAAAAATCAATGGCTTTTACCTATTCTAGTCCATCTTCAACTTTCAAAACTGCGTTTGATAATTCTCTAAAATCACAATCTCAACAACCTTACGGTTTTGGATGGTGGAATTTAAGTGCGTCAAATACAGCAGTTGTTGTTATTGTTTGGAAAAAGCTTTCATCTACTGAAATGTTTTATGTTAACGCTGTAATGGCAGATGTAAAATAAAAAAATTAATAAATAAAAAAAGCGGGTTCAAATATTTGAACCCGCTTTTTTTATGGTTATTTTTATAATATATACTGATTATTGATTTATAAAATTCGCTTTTCTCTTTTCAACAAAAGCATTCATGCCTTCTTTTTGATCTTCCGTTGCGAATAACATATAAAAGTTCTTTCTTTCGAAATGCAATCCTTCTTGCAGACCTGAATCAAATGCTTTCAAGACGCTCTCTTTCGCCAATTGTATGGCAATGGGTGATTTTTCTGCAACAATTTGAGCCATTTTAATGGCCTCTCGCAGATATAACGCTGTTGGCACTATTTTATTTATCAATCCAAATGCTAATGCCTCTTCTGCGGTAATAAATTTACCAGTTAACACCATCTCCATTGCTCTAACTTTACCAACTGCTCTAGTCAACCTTTGTGTGCCACCGGCACCTGGCATCACGCCAATGTTAATTTCAGGCTGACCAAATTGCGCTGTCTCACTCGCCACAATCATATCGCATAACATAGCCAACTCACAACCGCCACCAAGTGCAAAACCACTTACTGCGGCAATAATTGGTTTTTTAATTTTACGAATAGTATCCCATGTTGTAAACTGGTCAATTTTCAACATGTCAACAGCAGACTTACCAGCCATTTGTTTAATATCTGCGCCTGCGGCAAAAGCCCTTTCATTGCCATGAATTACTACAGCACGAATAGAATCATCAGCATCAAATTCTTCTAACGCTTTTTTAATTTCACCCATAAGTTGCAAATTCAGGGCATTTAATTCTTGTGGTCTATTCAACTGTATACTCCCAATAAAAGGAGCCACCTCTTTATTTACAATTATATATTCATAACTCATGATACAAAAATAAGCAGGTTACATCAACTTTTGAACCCATTGAGAAGAGTATAATTTCCAACAACTATATCCAACAAGCAAACCAAAGATTGCTCCAAAAAACACGTCGCCTACATAATGTACGCCTAAATACACCCTCGAATAAGACACAATAAAACTCAAGCCCAACATAAAAACCAACCCAATTTTAGCCCTTTTGTTCATTGGCTTTCTGCGGTCTATACTGGTAAATAGCAACATGGAAATCAATGGATATACCGCAAAAGAATTAGCAGCATGAGAACTAACGAATCCAAAATGTCCTCCTGGCTTACCGTCTGGTAACCTAGGGTTTAATTCTTCCTCAAATGCAGGTCTAATTCTTTTAAATCCTGGTTTAAATATTTTAGAACTAATGGAATCTGAAAGTGCGAATGCCAATAAACAAATTAAAAGCGGCATATAAAAACGCGTAGTATATTTTCTAATAAAACCAATTATTGCAAAAATATACATTGGAACAAGTGTCCATTTTGAACTAAAGAAAACCATAATTGGATCCAACCAAGCACCTGACCATTGTTGATTAATTATCACGAACAAATACTTGTCAAACTCAATTAATGATTCCAGCATTATTTTATATTTTTTTAGAAACTATAATAATTCGGGGTGAATTTAAGGAAATAAATTCATCTAAATTATAATTTCCAAAAATTTGCACAATTTCGAAACCAGCCTCCTCATGTTGGGATATCAAATTCTCCAATGAATAAATCCTTACCTTCTCAGAAAAATTAAATGTTTCCAGGTTGTCCAAGACCTCAATTTGTTTAACGATATGATTGTTTTCTACAAATTTTCTAATATTAAATACCACCCTATCTTCTGTTTTACTTTCTTCAACAGGCAATAAATTCATTACAGATTGAGCATTTAAATAATCTTGTACGAAAAATCCATTTTGCGCTAATGATTGGTAGATATTCCGAATGCAGCGTTTGTCTTCTTGTAAATCGTCAAAATACCCAAAACTAGTAAAAAGATTAAATGCGGCGTCAAATTCACTTTCAGGAAAAGGCTCCCGCATATCGTGTACTTGAAATTTAAGGTTCACTTCTGCATATTGCTGCGCAAAATGTATACTATTCACCGACAAATCCATCCCCCAAACAGACAAACCCAAAGAATGTAACACCCTACTATGACGGCCCTTCCCACAGGCAATATCACTCACTCGATCATCATTTTTTAAGTCTAAAAAACCAACTACCTTTTTGATGAAGTTCTCCGCTTCATTCGTATCTCTATTTTTGTATAACAGATGATAATATTTTGTGTCGAACCAAGTTTCAAACCAATTATTAGAATTAATTTTCATTTTTCTTCAAAGTTATTGTAACTTCTCGAAGAGTAAACCGTTTTTTTATAACAGCGAATGACGATTAAAGAGTATAACGAAATTGTAAATACATACAGTGACTCTTTATACAGGTTTGCACTAAAAAACATAAAAGTAGTTGAAGATGCCCAAGAAATTGTTCAAAACGCCTTTGAAAAATTATGGATCAACAGAAATAGTGTTGACATTGAAAAATGCAAAGCCTTTTTATTCAAGGTCGCTTATAATTATACCATTGATATAATCCGAAAACAAAAAAAAGAGGTGGATATGGAAGTTGTTACTTACAATGAACCCCAAGCAGACAATTCTGATTTTAAGGATTTAAAAAGAATTTTAGAGCGGGCACTTGAATCTATCTCGGAACCACAAAGGAACTCAATTATGTTGAGAGATTATGAGGGCTACAGTTATCAAGAAATTGGAGAAATTATGCAAATGAGCGAATCACAGGTTAAAATCAATATTTTTAGAGGACGGAAAAATCTTCAACAAATTTTAGGGAACATGGAGGACTATTTATGAAAGAGATAACAGAAGAACAACAATGGCTCATTTTTGAATTGTTAGAAGGGAACTTATCCAAAGAAGAAAGTGAAACGACTTTAAAATCAATCCACAACAATCCGGAACAATTTCAGTTTTACAATGAATTAAAACTGACCTATCTGATTCCTGATAATTCAATTTTATTCAACAAAAAACAGACCTTAAAAAAATCAATTTTTACAATTCAAATCCAATCGACGCTCAAATATGCTGCGGCCATTGCCGTTTTTGGTATTATTTCTTGGTTGTTTTATTTCTCTAAATTGAATAAAATCAACCCCCAAATATCTTCAACACGTAGAATTGAAAACCAAAATAATTTAAAAAACACATTAGAACCTGAACCAAAACTATCGGTAATTACACAAAATAAGGATACTCGAATTCCAACAAAGAAAAGCCAAATCACACCTAACTTTTCTGCACCAAAAGTGGCTTTAACTGCTCCGCTAAAAAAATTAGACAGTCCAATTATCAACAATGCTTTTTCATTCGAAAATTCATTTTTGACTCAGATTCTAGAAAATCAATATTTAAGCGATGAAGAAAAGCTTTCTAAAATTTTAAAATGGAAACGTTTAAATGCAGAAGCCAATTTAAATAAAACAGAGAATACAGAAAATTCAAATTTAGAAAACAATAAAGTAGAGTTGGTTTTTACAGACTTTGAGCAATTAGAGAAAGACCATCAAAAACAACTGCGTAAGCTGTGGTTTACTGAAGCACGAAATGGATTGAAATATGGAAAAATCCCACAAGTAAAACTAGTTTCCTCAAAAAAAGAAAACAATTGGATCCCTCAAGTAAATCTGCAACTTAAAGCGAACACAACTTACATTAACGCTAGTCTAATACAATAAATAAATCATGAACTCATATAACATTAAAACATCTATTCTATTGATTCTGTCTGCATTTGGTGCAAAGCCAATGTTAAAAGGACAAATTTCAGAGAAAAAGCCAACACGAATAATTATTTATACAGATACCAATGCCATTTTCACCAGTGCCGTTTGGGAAAAATATACCGAAGATTTGCAAATTTGGGCAGATTCACTTAGAAAAATAGCGGCGAATAATTCTAACAAATCCATGCCATTGCCTCCGTTGCCAGAATCAATTACTCAAGATGCTATGGGTGAATTGCAGGTTGAATCAGAAAACATGGGCGATTCAATGGTCGTAAGATTCAAAATAGAAGATCCCATTATCGAAATAAAAGAAATCGAAGAAATCGAAGATGAACCATTCGAACAGGAGGTAACAATACTTGTCAATGAAGATTCAATGCCTTCACACCCCCATCCCCCAAAAAGACCAAAAAAATACCGAAGTCATAATTACATTCCAATAATCCAAACAAATTCTCGATTCAATTTAGGGTTTTTACAAATGCAAAAACCCAATGAATTTTCAACTACTGTTTTGAGGGATGATTATATGCCAGAATTAAATAATGGGAAATCTCTTCAAATTGGATTTGAACACAGTTGGGGATTGAATTTAATTAAAGGAAAACTTAGGTTCTGGTATGGAATTGCGTATGATATCCAAAACTATAGATTTAGTAACAATGCAGCCAGAATACATTCCAATACCACAAATTTCCAACACAGTTATGCCACATTAAATCCAGATGCAGATAACAATGCAGACAAATCAAAATTGGTCACAAACTACCTCGGGATACCTATTGCAATCGGCTTTCAAAATAAAAAAAACAATCCAAATTTTTTCGTCAAAGCAGGTATACAAGCAGGTTACCTTGTTCGGAGCCATACAAAATTCAGACTAGGCAATGGCTCTAAACTAAAAGAGTTTGATGATTTTGCTTTGAATGATTTTGCTGTTCATCCCTTTATTTTCATTCAATTTGGAAATATTGCATTATTTGGGAAATATGCCTTGAGTGAAATGTATGAAAAAGGAGCAAGCCAAAAAAACTTTTCGTTCGGCCTTTCTTTAAGTACTGACATCGATTAATTCGGAATTCCTTTTAAGTTGTGCGCGATATGCATTAAATTCGCGACAAGATGATGGATAGAACATGGACTGCACTAAAAGAATACAGCGACATAAAATTTGAATTCTTTCAAGGCATTGCTAAAGTCACCATAAACAGACCAGAGGTATATAACGCATTTCGCCCACAAACTGTGAAAGACATGATAGATGCCTTTGATATTTGTCGCGAAAATCCAGAAATCTGCGTTGTGATTTTAACTGGAACTGGCGATAAATCCTTCTGCTCAGGTGGAGACCAAAATGTAAAAGGCATTGGTGGATATGTTGATGAATCTGGTGTTCCAAGACTGAATGTGCTAGATTTACACAAACGAATTCGCTCAATCCCCAAACCAGTTATCGCCATGGTAAATGGTTATGCCATTGGTGGCGGACATGTACTGCATGTTGTGTGCGATTTATCTATTGCCGCTGATCATGCCAAGTTTGGACAAACCGGACCAAAAGTTGGTAGTTTCGACGGCGGTTTTGGCAGTAGTTATTTAGCCAGACACGTTGGACAGAAAAAAGCAAGAGAAATTTGGTTTTTGTGCAAACAATATACCGCCATTGAATGCGAACGAATGGGCTTGGTAAATAAAGTTGTCCCATTGAGTGAACTTGAAAATGAGACTATAGACTGGTGTAATACAATAATGGAAAGAAGTCCAATGGCCATTAGAATGCTTAAAAGAGCATTTAATGCTGAATTGGATGGGCAACATGGCCTAATGGAATTTGCTGGTGATGCCACCCTATTATATTATTTAACAGAAGAAGCCCAAGAAGGCAAAAACGCATTTTTAGAAAAACGCAAACCCGATTTTCAAAAATTCCCAAAATTCCCTTAAAACTAAAAATCAAATGAATAAAATTAAAGTTGCAAACCCAGTAGTAGAGTTAGATGGCGATGAAATGACGCGCATCATTTGGAAGTTTATTAAAGAAAAATTAATTCTTCCATATTTAGATGTAGATATTAAATATTTTGACCTCGGTATGGAGTACCGCGATGCCACAAACGATCAAGTTACAATCGATGCGGCAGAAGCCATAAAAAAATACAATGTAGGCATCAAATGTGCTACCATTACTCCAGACGAAGCCCGTGTTGAGGAATTTGGACTTAAAAAAATGTGGAAAAGCCCTAACGGAACCATTAGAAACATTCTAGACGGAACTGTTTTTAGAGAACCTATCGTTTGTTCTAACATTCCTCGTTTGGTACCAAATTGGACTGCACCTATTTGTATAGGTCGTCATGCTTTTGGAGACCAGTACCGAGCAACAGATTTCGTAACAAAAGGTAAAGGAAAGTTAACCATTAAATTTGAAGGTGAAGATGGAACAACCATCGAACATGAAGTATATCAATTTAATGGAGATGGTGTGGCATTGGCAATGTATAATACCGATGACAGTATAAAAGGTTTTGCACGTGCCTGCTTTAGTCAAGCGATTGCAAAAAAATGGCCCTTGTATTTAAGCACAAAAAATACCATTTTGAAACAATATGATGGCCGATTCAAAGATATTTTCGAAGAAATTTATCAAGCAGAGTTTAAAACCAAAATGACTGAATTGGGCATCTCGTATGAACATAGATTAATCGATGACATGGTTGCCAGTGCGCTAAAATGGAATGGAAATTTCGTTTGGGCTTGCAAAAACTATGATGGCGACGTTCAAAGTGATACTGTAGCGCAAGGTTTTGGGTCACTTGGATTGATGACATCTACACTTGTTGCCCCAGATGGAATAACACTTGAAGCTGAAGCTGCTCACGGTACCGTAACCCGCCATTTCAGAATGCATCAACAAGGTAAAAAGACTTCTACAAACCCAATTGCTTCTATTTTTGCTTGGACAAGAGGATTAGAACACAGAGGTAAATTAGACCAAAATCAAGAATTAATTAACTTTTGCCATACACTTGAACAAGTTTGTATTGATACTGTAGAATCTGGTAAAATGACCAAAGACCTAGCTGTTTGTATTCATGGAAACAATGTTCCTGAGGGAAGTTATTTGTTCACAGAAGACTTCTTAGAAGCTCTTAATGTTGAATTACAAAAAAGGTTATCATAATCATTTAAGTATTATAAAAAAACCCGCATTCGAATGCGGGTTTTTTTTTGTCTTTTTATTATTAAGATTTAATTTAAAACAAGTAAATCAAGCCAGCACTTACTTGAATTAATTTATTGTAAGCCAATTGACTGGCCATTTCATATTCTATTATATCTTTTGGCTGTTCATATACTTCGTACTCTGAACCAAAAACAGAAATTTGACCCGATTGCAACAATGTAAATCCACTTGCAAAGTCCCAATAATACCCAAAGTTATCATTTATCATTCTTTTACTGCCCCAATGAATAGAAGTGTGAAAACCATAAATATTATTAGGTGTATAATTTAATTCAGGATAGATATTCCCAGACATAGTAAGCGTATTCGTTTTTGGAGTAATCATAGATGCAGAAAGTTCAATTCCAATATAAGGCCCGAATGGTGCGATTGCTCCCATGTCTTCTCTGTAAAAATTGGCCTGAAAATAGATTTCGTTGATGTTGTAGGTAATTTTATTGGAATTATTAACAACATTAATATATTCACCTGTATTTGGGACGTAATAACCATCGGCATTGTAATAAAAATACTCACCGTCTAAAGCACCAGAATGGCGTTTTATTCCAAATTTAAATGCACTAGTTTTATTTCTGGCATATTCATAGCTAAGTCCATAGTTAATGTGATTCCAGTTGCCTCCAGAGAAAATTGCTCCAAAATTTGCATTAACATCAAATGAGAGTGATTCTTTAAGACCCATATAACCAGGATTAGATTGAGCCCTAACAGTAGAAACCATCCCCACAAAAAGAAGCAAACAAATCGATTGTTTTTTAATACAATTTATCATGATCTTATTTTGCTTTTGAATGTTTAATTTCATAAATTGTTTCATAAATCTGCGCCCGAGCGAAATCGGTATTGAGTTTGCATTCTAGCACCTTTCGCCTATTCAATACTGTCTTTCCATTTTTAACATTGTATACCATTGTCAATTCCTTGAGGGTAACATCTTCTTCGAATTGATAATAGAAATAAACCGGCAAAAACACGGGAAACATAATAGAGTAAAACAAGTTTTCCAATTGCAGGGGTTTTTTCAACAAAATGTAATCGTAACCAACCCAACATATATAATCAGATTCATATTCCTTCATATTTTCGGCGATAAACTGTGAATAGAACAAAGTCATTTCATTTGTATCATTGTTTAACCTTTCCATTAACCAGTCATTTAGCTGGGCATAGTTGTTTAAATCATCGGTGGTTAAATTGCTATTTACAGCATTGTTAACAATATGGATACTGCCGCCCATTTTCTTTGCGACGTATTTCCAATGATTAAAAAGTGAATTTTTGGTTTTTTCTTCAATGAAATAATTTCTTTTAGCTGAACCCAAGAAATTTCCTTTAACTACATTGATTTTAGGTTGAAAAACTACCAAACCATTGAATTCGGGATTGGGAGCTGCATATCTTTCCTTAGTGGCTTGAATTCTCCCTGCACGCCTTTCAGCGGCGCTTTGCCTTTCTTTTTTGTCAGTATCCACGATATTGGTCGCTTTTTCAGACTCAAGTTTTCTAAAAATCTTAAATAGCTCTTCTTTACTTGGTAAATCATAAAAAGCCCCATAATAATAAATTGAATTGAATGTTACACTATTGGCAAATTCAGTAGCCCTATTTCGCGGATTCTTCAATTTAGTGTCTGTCTTATCAATTGGTTTTTCTACCGTTGACGTAGAATCAGAAACTGCTTTGAGTTCAGATTGTGTTTTAAAGTTTTGAAAGTCTGTAAGCTTCATGTATCCCTTATTTTGCATAAGCGAAAACACCTTACTACGCAAATTCAAGATAAACTCGTCTTTGGGATATTTTAAAGAGATTTGCCACAATTCTTTGGCTGCAAATACAGATAATTCTTTGGCTTCCATGGATGCAAATGCAGAAGTAATTGGTCTCCAGTCGCCTCTATTATCGGTAACATTGCATCCGTAGGATTCTAGATTATGACCTTTATATTTATGTTCAACTAAAGCATAAATTGACATGCCTTTGATTCGAGAAAGAAAGCTTCCTTGTTCATAAAGCAATTCCAAAATACGGGTTAAATAATATGCTCGACCATGATCGCCACGTCTTACAAACAACAGCAAAAGTTCATATCTGGCAATCTTTTGCATTTCCTTGAAAGCAGCTTCACCAATAATAAATTTTGATTTTCTGTTATTGTCTAGCGTGGCAATTCTGTCTTTTAGTATCAATATTCTTTTATTCAGCGAAGGATGGGTACTCTTGTTGTCGTCATTTTCACGTTCATCTTCTGCGAGGTCACTTTTTTCGCCGGCTTTAATTGATTCTCGAATTGAATTCTTCAAAACCTCTGGGAATTTGTAATTTGCACTTTCAAAAGAATCTATAGACATTGGCGTTTCCAAAAAGGGGAAATTGGCATACTTTAACATTTCAAAAACGTATATCCCTTCAGACATATCGTATTTCGTTCCTTGAAGCATTTTATAACCCAAATCATCTGCTTCCAATTCTTGATCTTTATTGAAACGATACAATGCTTTTAGACGTTCTTCTAAATCACTGCCGCGAAAATCTTTCTTTAAATTCTTTTCCTGCTTAAATTGTTCCAAAGAATGTTTTTGCACAAAATGCTGTATCTCATGTGCTAAAATCACAGCCAATTGAGATTCATTTTCCAATCTAGACAACAAACCAATGCTCACGAAAACCAATCCATTCGATGTAGTATAGGCATTGGGGATATGAGATCTCAACACAAAAAACTGAATGGACTTCTTCAAATCGGGATTATTCTTTAAAATTACATCTGCAACTTTGTTAACATAATTTGTCATTGGATCCCCAAAAAGCACTTGCCCACTGGTTAACAGTTGATCCTCTAAAAAACTTACTTCAATCGCATGTTCTTGTTCTTGCATTCGATCTTTACGGGTTACTTTTTTAGATCGAATTTCAGAAATTGCATCTTTTGCTTTTGCAGAAGACAATTCTTTCAAATTTTCAGGAATTTCTCCGCTGCAATAAAGAGGTTTGTAATTTTCAAAATCTATTTGGGAATGTACCTTAAAAAAAAATGTGTTTAGGCAAATGAATGCCATTAAAATCTTTAAACGGTGGTACCTCATATTTTTATAAAACATCAATTTTCAAATAACGCAAAATATCCTTAAATAACATATTCATTTGAAAAGGATTTCTATAATTCTGTTATCCTCTAGCTTTAAATGTCCTGAAAAAGATATTTCGTATTAGGAAATACTATTAAATACAAAAAAAATCAAATCCTACTTTCTCCTAATAAATCTTACAAAAGAAACTAGAATACCTAAAACAGGTCTTTCATTCTATCTAAGAATGATCTTCCTTTTTCATCCGGTTTGAAATTCTTACTGTCTTGTAGATTTAATAAAATGTCTTTTTCTTCTGAAGATAGTTTAGATGGAACAAAAACATTTATAATTACCAATTGATCACCAGTTCCATAGCCGTTTACTTCTGGGAAACCTTTTCCTTTTAAACGAAGGACTTTACCTGCAGGCGTACCTGGCTCTATCTTAATTTTTGCCTTTCCATCCAATGTAGGGACTTCTATTGACGCACCTAAAGCCGCTTCGGGAAAACTTAGCCAAAGATTGAAATGAACATTGTTTCCTTCTCTTACCAATTCTTCGTGAGGGATTTCTTCCACCAAAACGATTAAATCACCTGCACTTCCGCCACCAGGACCATCATTTCCTTTGCCGTTTATGCTGAGTTGCATACCTTCTGCAACTCCGCCTGGTATTTTCAAAGAGGTTTCAAATTCTTGGGCAATTAATCCATGTTCATTTGCATCTTTTGGCTTTGATTCAATAACTTTACCCAAACCTTGGCAAACTGGACAAGCGCTCTGTGTGGCCATTTGACCTAGAAACGTGTTTGTAATTTGCTTTACCACGCCAGAACCACCGCAGTGTTTGCAGGTGCCGTAAGTAACTCCTTCGGCTTGAACCATTCTGCGATATTTAACTTTCTTCTCTACCCCACTTCGCATTTCTGCCAACGTAAGCTTCAATTTAATGCGAATGTTAGAACCTACGGTTCTGCGACTTCCGCCACGACCACGACCTCCCCCAAAAAAAGAACCAAAAACGCTGTCATCTCCAAAAACATCTCCAAATTGTGAGAAAATGTCATCCATACTGAAACCACCGCCGCCAAATCCACTATTTCCTCCTACTCCTGCGTGACCAAACTGATCGTATTTACGCCTTTTTTCTTCATTATTTAAAACATCGTAAGCTTCGGCAGCCTCCTTGAATTTTTCTTCTGCCTCTTTGTCATCCGGATTTTTATCGGGGTGAAATTTAATTGCTAATTTTCGGTATGCCTTTTTTAATTCTTCAGGACTTGCATTTTTTGCGACCCCAAGAATATCGTAATAATCTCTTTTGCTCATTTACTCTATAATTTTTAGTTCCCTACAACCACTTTTGCAAACCGAATAACTTTATCGTGAAGCATATACCCTTTTTCTACTTCATCAATTACTTTCCCTTTTAAATCAGGTGATGGAGCAGGAAATTGAGTCACGGCTTCATGAATTTCAGGATCAAATATCTCTCCAATTGACTTCATTGGTTTTATCCCTTTTTTCTCTAAAATACCATATAACTTTTTATATATCAACTCAAGTCCCTCACTGGCAGACTTGCTTTCAGTTTTTTCAAATGCCGATAACGCCCTTTCCATATCGTCAATTACAGGCAATACACTTTCAATAATTTCTTTACTGGCGCTTTGCATCCAATCCAAACGCTCCTTTGTGGTTCTTCTTCTAAAATTTTCGAACTCACTGTATAATCTCAGATACTTTTCCTTTTCAAGTTGCACGGAATCAGTTGAATTTGTTTCTTCATTTTCAATCAACTCATTTGAATTCGGTTCATTTGCTGATGCATCAGATGAATTATCAGAAAATACGTTGTTTTCAATCTCATTGGAAGTCACATCCTCTTCTTTTTTGTTACTATTCATAGCCAAGCTTTATTAAACAAAGACTTTGCCAAGATTAAAATGTGTCAATCTGTCATAAATAGTTACTTTTTTTTGTTTTTATAAAAACATTAGATTAATTTGTTCTTTTAATCATGTTTACAGGCATTATAGAAAACACCGCATCAGTCTTAAATATACTTCCAAGCGAAGGAAATATAATTTTCACGCTGCAAAGCGATGTTGCCAATGAATTTCACCTTGACCAAAGTATTGCCCATAACGGTATATGTCTAACCGTTACAAGCGTTAATACCATACAAAAAACATATACAGTTTGTGCAATCAAAGAAACATTGCAAAGAACGAATGCCAGAAACTGGAAACCACAAGACCGTATTAATTTAGAACGATGCTTAAAAGTAGACGGTCGGTTCGATGGTCACATTGTGCAAGGTCATGTTGATTGCGTTGGAACGATTGAAGAAATTCATGAAACGGATGGGTCATACTTGATTTTTGTATCTTATCCACCAGCATCTGGAATCACCGTACAAAAAGGAAGTATAACAGTAAATGGCGTCAGTTTGACAGTCGTTGATAGTTTTCCAGATGCATTTAGTATTGCAATTATCCCTTATACCTGGGAATTTACCAATTTAAAAGAATTGTCTTCTGGAGATCTTGTTAATTTGGAATTCGATATCATCGGTAAATACTTGCAAAAAATTGCAGCACCTAATTAAAAGACTGCTTTAAATCCCCTAAAAATCGAGAATTGTCGATTTAACTTATAATAATCTTGATTTTGTTATATTGATTCATTCTAAATAAATTTCTTTTTGTTTTACACAAACGGAAATGCATTTCAATTGTTAAATTTGCAAACATTCATTTTAACAAAAAGATATAAGTATATGGGAGTATTGTCATTCTTGTTTTCGTCCAGTTTAGGGAGAAAATTAATAATGGCGGTGACGGGGATTTCATTAATCGCCTTTTTATTGGTTCACTGCCTAATTAACGCCACAGTCTTTTTTAACGACGGTGGAAAAACATTCAATGAAGCAGCAGAGTTTATGGCTCACAACTGGTTCATTAGAACAACAGAAATCCTTTTATTTGTGGGATTGTTATTGCACATTATACAAGGTATTTACTTGGTATTTGATAACCGCAAAAAGCGCTCTGCCAAGTATTCAGGAAAAGCTGGAAATGCGAACAGTACTTGGTACTCTAGAAGCATGGGTTTATTAGGCTCAATTGTTTTGATATTTTTGGTACTTCATTTAAAACATTTTTGGGTTGTAAGCCGTTTTGAAATTCCTCATGGATTAAACGACGAAAACCTCTTTGCTGAAATGGTGGCTGTTTTTGAAAATCCGATAGCTGTAATAGTTTATGTTATTGGTTGCTTTGGACTGACCTACCACTTAATGCATGGATTTGGAAGTGCTTTTCAAACATTCGGAATAAATCACAAATCATATACCCCATTCATTAACTCAGTTGGAATGGCTTTTTCATTTGTAATACCCTTAATTTTTGCAGCAATACCTGTTGTAATGCATCTTGGTTTAATAAAATAATCGTATGAAATTAGACTCTAAAATACCACAAGGATCAATCAGTGATAAATGGACTAGTTACAAGAGTTCAGTTCCCTTAGTTAATCCTGCAAATAAACGAAATTTGAATATTATTGTTGTTGGCACCGGATTAGCAGGCGCAAGTGCTGCAGCAACATTGGCCGAAATGGGATATCAAGTTTCTGCATTTTGTTTTCAAGATTCACCCCGCAGAGCACATTCTATCGCCGCTCAAGGAGGAATAAATGCAGCTAAAAATTACCAAAATGATGGCGACAGTGTTTACCGTTTGTTTTATGATACCATTAAAGGTGGAGATTACAGATCGAGAGAAGGAAATGTTCATCGTTTAGCCGAAGTATCTACGAATATTATAGATCAATGTGTTGCACAAGGCGTACCCTTTGCCCGTGAATATGGTGGAACATTAAGCAATCGTTCTTTTGGTGGAACACAAGTTCAAAGAACATTTTATGCTGCCGGTCAAACAGGTCAACAGTTATTATTGGGAGCATACTCTGCATTAGAAAGACAAGTTGGCATTGGCAATGTAAAAATGTTTGCCCGCCATGAAATGATTGAAGTGGTTACAATAGAAGGGAAAGCCCGTGGAATTATTGCCCGGAATTTAGAAACCGGACAATTGGAACGCCATTTTGCACATGCTGTTTTATTGTGTACAGGTGGTTATGGAAATGTATTTTACTTAAGCACTAACGCCATGGGCAGCAATGTTACAGCTGCATGGAAAGCACACCGTGCAGGTGCCGTTTTTGGCAATCCATGTTTTACACAAATACACCCTACATGTATTCCTGTTTCAGGACACTATCAATCAAAACTAACTTTAATGTCTGAATCCCTCCGTAACGACGGACGTATATGGGTTCCGAAAAAACAAGGAGACGACAGACATCCAAATGATATTCCCGAAGAGGAACGCGATTATTATCTAGAAAGAAGATATCCGGCATTTGGAAATTTAGTACCACGAGATATCGCCAGCAGGGCTGCGAAAGAAAGATGTGACGCAGGACACGGTGTTGGACCAAGCAAAATGGCAGTTTATTTGGACTTCAAATACAACATGATGAATAAGTATGGGAAAGAAGAAGCAAGTAAGAAAGGCATTAAAAATCCATCCGACCAAATCTTATTGGAACTAGGCAGAGATGTAATTAAAGGAAAGTATGGCAATTTGTTCGATATGTACAAACAAATTACAGACGAAAACCCTTACGAGGTGCCTATGCGTATTTACCCAGCTGTTCATTATACTATGGGTGGATTATGGGTGGATTATGAATTAATGACAACCGTTCCAGGTTTATACGCTTTAGGAGAGGCTAACTTTTCCGAGCATGGAGCAAATAGATTGGGAGCTTCTGCATTAATGCAAGGTTTGGCAGACGGTTATTTCGTAATTCCTTATACAATTGGTAATTATTTAAGTAAAGAAATCCATACAAAACCCATTTCAACTGACCACGAGGAATTTGTAAAAGCAGAAAATAAAGCACAGGCACGCATTAATCATTTTTTAACTATCAATGGAAAACGTTCTGTTGAAAGTTATCACCGCGAATTGGGCCTAATTATGTGGAATAAATGCGGAATGGCCAGAAATGAAAAAGGTTTAAAAGAGGCGATTTCAGAAATTCAGGCGTTGCGCGAAGATTTTTACAAGAATGTAAAAGTTCCAGGGTCAGCAGATGAATTCAATCCTGAATTAGATAAAGCAGGCCGTGTGGCAGACTTTTTAGAATTGGGAGAATTAATGTGCTTAGATGCACTGCATAGGAATGAAAGCTGTGGTGGTCATTTCAGAGAAGAATTCCAAACAGAAGAAGGAGAAGCATTGCGCGATGATGAACAGTATAAATGTGTTTTTGCCTGGGAATTAAAAGGTGAAAATAACTGGGAATTGCACCGTGAAGAATTAAATTATGAGAATATTAAAATCCAACAAAGAAGTTACAAATAAATAGTTATGGGAAATTCAATGAAAATCAACTTACAAGTTTGGCGTCAAAAAAATGCCAAGACAGAAGGTCGTTTTGAAACATATCAGGTTAATGCTAGTCCTGATATGAGCTTCTTGGAAATGTTCGATGTGTTAAACGAAGAATTAATCGAAGATGGAAAAGAACCCGTTGCTTTCGACCATGATTGCAGAGAAGGTATATGTGGAATGTGCAGTATGGTAATTAATGGTAGACCTCACGGACCAAAACAAGCAGTTACTACCTGTCAATTGCATATGAGAAGCTTCAACGACGGAGATACTGTTGTTGTTGAGCCTTGGAGGGCAAATGCTTTTCCAGTTGTTAAAGACTTAAGCGTTAATCGTTCGGCTTTTGATCGTATTATTTCTTCTGGGGGATTTGTTTCGGTAAATACAGGGAATGCTGTAGACGCAAATAGTATTTTGATTTCAAAAGAAGTTGCAGATACCGCTTTCGAATCAGCGATGTGTATTGGTTGTGGTGCTTGTGTTAGTGCGTGTAAAAATGCATCCGCGATGTTGTTTGTGGGAGCAAAAGTAACACAGCTAAGTGCTTTACCTCAAGGTCAACCAGAGCGCGAATCACGTGTAGTTGCAATGGTTAATCAAATGGATGCTGAAGGTTTTGGCGCTTGTACAAACACCGGCGCTTGTGCTGCTGAATGTCCAAAGGAAATACCTTTATCAGTTATAGCAACTTTGAATAGAGAATATTACAAAGCAAAATTAAACGGCAAGTAAAAATATTTACAACTCAAAATAAAAAAGCGACCAATAATAACTGGTCGCTTTTTTTATAAAGGATATACAAAACCTAAATCCAAAGAAGATTGCAAAGCCCATGCCGTTTGGACCCCACTGTGATTGGGGAAAAGTGCCATTTGAACTTTAGGTTGCAACAAAAGTTTCCATTTTTCACCTAAATCATATTCTGCGCGTAAACCACATCCCACAAAAGCATTAAAACTTATGTTCTTTACAGGTGTTACAACTGTCTGATTTTGAGGATTTAAACTAGTGGTATAATCGTATAAAACAAGATTATTTCCCTCCGCTAAAGTGAAACCTTGTGTTCTCAAAATTAATTCATCTCCCATTACAACTGCAGGACTAACCGACAACAAATAATACAATTTTGTCTTATCTATACTCAAATTAACACCGTCTATCCTACCTAGATAGGCAAAATCTACTGCCAAATAATTTTGTTTAAAATCATACTTTAACACTTGTGCCGGTCCAACTGCCAATTGGGCATACACTTCTAAATCCGGATGAGGACGATAGTTAAACATGTTTCCATCTTTTTCACGCGTAAAACCCGTTTGCATAAATGTCAATCCAAAAGAAATGGACTTACGGTCTGTTTTTTTAAAGACCACTGAAAATCCAAAATTCCATGTTTGATATCCCTTGTCATTTTTACTAAATGAGTCTTTCAATCTTTCTTTGGTAACACTACCAGGAATGGCAGAAGGAGTAACTTCTCCAATTAATCGATATCCATAATTAGGAGCAACTCTAAAATCAATGGATTTTTGCCACCTATTAAACTGAGCATTAGACAAAGCACTAACCATGAATAAAATCAATAAAAAAAACGATTTATATGTTCTAACTTTCATAAAATTCTAATTTTTTAATTTTCCTATAGAAACGCATAACACCAAGAATAGATGCAACAAACAAGCCAATTGTGAACCCCATCCAAATACCATAAACTTCTTTATGCCAAATTTCTCCAAAATAATACGAAAGAGGCAATGAAACAAACCAATATGAAATAACGGCAATGGCACTCGCAGGAACCACATCCTTAATTCCCCGCAAAATTGACATCGCACCTGCTTGTATCCCATCTGATATTTGAAATAAAGCAGCCAAAAAGAATAAAGGCAAAATCAAAGGCATCACATCAACGGTAACACCATACAAGGAGGCAATTTGTTTGTTAAAAACAATAAATATAAGTGCATTTAACACTTCATAGGCACCCAATAAAATAAAAGTAGCGTTTGCCACTCTTCTGATTTTAAGCTTATTGTGTTCCCCAAAACCATTACCTACTAAAATTGAACCCGCTATGGCAAAACCACTGGCTACCATATAAGTAACAGAAGCAGCATTTAAAGCAACTGCATGTGCTGCCAATTGCACCGAACCATACCATCCAACCATTATACCAGAAAAGGCAAAACATGCCCACTCCGCAAAAGTCTGCAGTGCAATAGGAATTCCCATCTTCCATACAACTTTTGTCTCTGGCAATATTTCACGGAAACTTGGCATTTTTGTGGGAAGATACTGTTGCATGAACTTGGCATAACGAATATAATACAATCCACAAATTGCCATAACAATTCTAGCGATCAAAGTAGCATAAGCTGCTCCTTCTATTCCAAGCGCTGGAAATCCCAAATTACCAGAAATCAAAATCCAATTTAACACAACGTTCAACACCAAACCCAAAATTGTGATGAACATTGAAATACGTGTGTGTCCTAACCCATCCGAAAATTGTCGGCAAGTTAAAAAAATCAGCATGGGCAAAACAGACCAATTGACAATTTTCAAAAATCGGGGGGCTATTTCATTTACTTCTTTTGATTGACCCAATATCTCGAAATTATAAATAAGCGTTGTGTTTAATCCCCACTGAACAGCAAACAAAACAAAAGCGATTAACAAACCAGCTCTATATGTTAAAAAACCCTCATTTGCCCTTCCTTCTCCTACTTTAATACTTACTAAAGTGCTTACGGCGAAGAGTACTCCAAAAGTTAACCCACTTAATAAGAAAAAAATATTATTGGCTTGATTCACTCCTGCCAATGCGTCTTTCCCTAATTTACCAACCATGATGGTATCGGCAACACCCATTAAAACCCAACCAAGCTGACCCAAAATTATGGGATAAGCCAATTTGGTAATCTGTTTCAATTCTGGTTTATAGCCCAATAGGCGAGAGTACATATATCCCGCAAAATTAGGGGATTTTAAGATTAACCTATGTCATAGAATTCAAATAATAATTGAAAATGAACGGTTTTGAATAACTTTGCACTATGATTGACGTATTGTGGGAAGATAATCACTTAATGTTTGTAAACAAAGCAGCGGGTATTCCTGTGCAAGGAGACTCAACTGGTGATACTCACTTACTTCAAATGGCCGAAGAATATATACGCGTTAAATACAAAAAACCCGGAGCCGCTTATGTAGGGCTAATACATCGCATAGACCGACCGGTTAGTGGAATTGTACTTTTTGCAAAAACTTCAAAAGCTTTGGTTCGATTAAATGAAATATTCAAGGAGAAAGAGAATATTAAAATTTACCATTGTCTAACTACCGAACAACTGCCAGATACTGAAGGCACGTTAGAGCACTTTCTAGGAAAAGACAGCAACACCCATAGAGCCTTAACTTACAACAAGCAAAAAGCAGGTGCAAAAAAAGCCATTTTACATTATAAATTATTGGCCAATCGAGGGACGAAATTTTTATATCAAATACATTTAGAAACGGGACGATTCCATCAAATACGGGCCCAACTTGCAAAGGTGGGTTCTCCTATTTTGGGGGATTTAAAATACGGTGCGAATGAAGCATTACCTGACAGGAGTATTGCTTTGCATGCAAGGCAATTAATTACACCTCATGCAGTCAAAACCAATCCTGAGATTTCCGTTATTGCACCCTATCCAAAAAAACAATGGTGGCAATTGTTTAATGATAGTCCAAAAAAATCGGATCCCAAAAAACGTCATTGAAATTTTGAATTTGATTGTTTTCAACCTGAATCCCTTCTGATTCTAGTTTTTTCTGCATTTCGCTTATTCCAGAAAAATGAGCCTTTCCAGTAAGTAAACCAATGCGGTTAACAACACGATGTGCGGGTATTTCTGGCACCATTCCGTGACTTTGATTCATAGCCCAACCAACCATTCTACTGCTTCCTTTTGAGCCAAGGAAATTAGCAATTGCCCCATAAGTGGTAACCCTTCCGTGGGGAATCAAACGTACTACGTCGAAAACACGTTCATAAAATCCATACTTTTCCATAACAATGCTTTAAAATGGCCTGAAAATTATCTAAATTTACAGAACTTTCAGTTATGAGAATTAAATTATTTTCTACAGTATTTGCATTTTTTACGATTGGCGCAATTTTTGGACAAATTGTCCCATATCAAAGATCCACACCTATTTCAAAACCAAACAATTTAGGCATTTATCCAAATATAAAAAATGGAAAAGCTTGGGATGGCAGAGAATCAGGAACCTATTCTATTCGCTTTAAAGTCAAAGGCTTAAATCAAGGTGATATTGTTTTTATCGCAGACCATCATATTGGGGGTAAATACCTCAGAGATACAGCTATTATTGACAAAAAAGGAATAGCAAACTTCACAGGAAATCAAAAATTACAGCGTGGAATGTATTTATTTGTTCTACCTGAGAAAAAAGATTTTTTTGAATTTCTCATCGATGATGATCAAGATTTCCAACTAAACTTGGATACAGCATGGTCTTCACATAACTACTATACAAGTATGAAGTCTGAAGGATCGGAAGAAAATACTAGATTTATTCAATATCAATTGGATAAAACGGGAATAATTGAAAAACTCATCGCCGTAGATAATCTTATAAAAGCCGATAGCACAGCACCCAATTTAGCCATTCAAAATCCAAAGAGAGTAAAACTGCTTTTGGAAAAATCACAGTACGACAGTATCTATATTTCAAGGTATCCATCGAGCATGTTGTCTCGTTTTTTAAATGCCATGATTTCTGTAAATATACCTGAAGTACTTCCGACTAAAGCCGATGGTACCAAAGACAGCAGCTACCCTTT
>CAMAQS010000022.1 GCA_945860565.1 Chitinophaga pinensis
CCTTTTGCACAGCCTTGTTTCACCCAATTTTGAATGGTTTGTATTTGGGCATCCGTAAGTCTATTTTCACCTAAAAAGTGTGAATAATTTGGATCTGCCGGCCACGGTGGCATGATGCGCGATTGGGTAACTTTGGCAATGGTTTTGGCTTTTTTTCGCACTGCTTCATAAGAAGTAAGGACAAAGGGAGCACCCCCGTTTTCGCGGTGGCAACGCACACAGTGACTGTGAACAATAGGTGCAATATGCTCATCGAATACCGGATTTGCTATTGCATCATTTTCGTCCTGAGAATTGGGAGAACATGCCCAAAAAGCAGAAAAAATAGCGATGACGGTATATATACTCCAGTTTTTCATCATTCAACAAAACAGCCAATGGCAGTGTTAGAAGGCATAACCTTTTGATTGTCTGCACTCAACTGTACAATGGCTTGCTTTAAATAGTCTTTAGTAATCCGTACAGATATCGTGCCAATTTCGGTTGCGCTATTGTCGATGGCACCCGAATAATGAATCTTTCCCATTTTCGACAAAATTACCACTTGCGGATATACTTTTATCCCTAATTTTCTGCAAATTTGAGACTGTGGATCCTGAATTGTTTGCTTTTCCAAAGGTTGGCTCCAGTCAAAATCCCATTTTTCATCGGCATGAACTTTAATAAAATAGAGTTGAAAATTGGATGGTAGGCTGTCGTTGATGGTCCGAATTTTTTGAGTGTACCGTTGACAAAGCGGACAATCGCTGCTGTACGAAATCAGTATGGTAAAATATTTATTGGGTAGGATGTTTTTGAGGGATGTTGGAATCTGCTTGTCATTCTGGCATGCGCTGTTCCAGAAAAGCAAGGCGATTAAAACAAAAAACAATTTAGCCTTTTGCATATTTCGCATAGTCCCAAAGTATCATTCCACAGGTAACCGCCACATTAAAGGAGTGTTTGGTTCCAAATTGGGGTATTTCCAAACAGATATTGCTTAAATCTACAATCTCTTGCTGCACTCCATCAATTTCATTGCCAAGTACAAATGCCAATTTTTGATTTGGATATTG
Organism: Chitinophaga pinensis; assembly: GCA_945860565.1. Classification (GTDB taxonomy): domain Bacteria; phylum Bacteroidota; class Bacteroidia; order NS11-12g; family UBA955; genus VMCP01. The sequence goes on from CAMAQS010000022.1 coordinate 1,056, forward strand.
AATATCCATGAGTGAGATCGATTTTTCCGCTTGTTCAATGGCAATGATGCTATAGCCTTGTTCTTTTAAATCCATAACCGCTTGCAAAGAAGATTCACAGTATTTCCATGGAACGGTTTTTTCCGCGCCGATGGCGGTTTTCGTGATGTCGCGATGCGGCGGAGTGGCTGTAATGCCGCACAAATAAATTTTTTCCAACAGAAATGCGTCGGCGGTGCGGAACATGGAACCCACGTTATTCATGCTGCGGACATTGTCCAACACCAATACCACGGGCCATTTTTCGGCTTGGCCATATTCCTCGGGAAGCATGCGATTCAGTTCGCTGTTTCTCAATTTGCGCATTCTGCAAATATACGATAAGAAAAATTGTTGAATAAAGGGGGAAAAGTGGTGAAGTGGTTCTAATTTTATGATTGTAAATTCGTGGGTATGACGGTTCAAAAAGAAACTCCCTTAATGAAACAATATAACCAGATAAAGGCGCAGTACCCCGGTGCTGTATTGCTTTTTCGGGTGGGGGATTTTTATGAAACCTTCGATGAAGACGCACGCTTGGCGAGCAAAGTGTTGGGTATTGTGCTTACCAAACGTTCCAACGGTGCAGCTTCTGAAATGGATTTGGCGGGTTTTCCCCACCATTCCTTAGACACCTATCTCCCGAAATTGGTAAAAGCAGGTTACCGTGTAGCCGTGTGCGACCAACTGGAAGATCCAAAACTCACCAAAAGTATTGTAAAGCGCGGAGTAACCGAACTGGTAACTCCGGGTGTTAGTTACAACGATAAAATTCTAGAATCTAAACAAAGCAATTATTTGGCCTCCTTGTTTGAAGTAGACGGCAAATGGGGCTTGAGTTTACTGGATATATCCACCGGTGATTTTCAATGTACTGAAGGCGATTTGGTATTTATACAAAAGATGTTAAGTGGCTTCAAACCATCTGAATTTATCTTTCCAAGAAAGTTAAGTGCCCGCATTTTTTCGGTTTTTGGAACTCCTAAATCCCACCAAACATTGGAAGATTGGGTTTATCAATTGGAATATGCTACCGAAAGACTTTGTAGACAATTTAACACACAAAATTTAAAGGGTTTTGGTATAGCAGAAATGCCCGTAGCCGTTATTTCGGCGGCGGCGGCATTGCAATATTTAGAAATTACCCATCACCACCATACTGGTCATATTTCAGGTATAAACAGGCTAGATGAATCGGCTTATGTATGGTTAGATGGTTTCACCATACGCAACTTAGAACTGATACAACCCATTTATCCAGAAGGAAATTCTGTTTTGCAAGTAATCGATAGAACGGTTACGGCCATGGGTAGCAGGCAATTAAGGAATTGGTTGCTTTTGCCTCTGCGGGAATTGCGAGAAATAGAATCCAGACACAATGTGGTAGAAATAATGGTAAAACACCCTACCCTTTTAAAAACCTCTGTAAAACACATGGATGAAATCGGTGATTTACAACGTTTGGGTTCTAAAGTGGCCTTAAAACGGGTGAATCCCAAGGAATTGTTGCAATTGGCGCGCAGTTTAAGGGCAGCTACACTTTTAAAAGAGCTATTTCAAAAATCGGAATTTTCCATTTTACAAACAGTGGCTTCTAATCTGTCCAATATGGATAAGATTATTCATGCCATCGAGCATCAAATTTCACCCGATGCACCCATCAATGTAAGTAGAGGTGGCATATTCCGCTCTGAAATACACGACGAACTGAAGGAATTACGCGATTTATCTGTAAATGGAAAAGATAAACTCATTGAAATACAACACCGGGAAATTGAAACCACAGGAATTAGCTCTCTGAAAATTGGGTTTAACAATGTTTACGGCTATTATTTAGAGGTTACCCATATCCACAAGGACAAAGTGCCAGAAACGTGGCTGCGCAAACAAACCCTCACAACTGCTGAGCGATATATTACACCAGAATTAAAACAATACGAAGAGAAAATACTATCTGCTGAAGACCGAATTTCAGCCTTAGAAATGCAATTATGGGAGCAATTGATAAATCAATTTTCCGAAGAAATATTGCCCATTCAACAAGACGCCCGAATTTTGGCACAATGGGATGTTCTAATGGGATTCGCACAATTGGCCGTAGAGAAGAAGTATACAAAACCAGCGGTAAACGATGGATTTGACTTGACGTTGAAAGGTTGCCGACATCCAGTGATTGAGGCACAAATGCCTGTGGATCAACAGTATGTACCAAACGACATTTTCTTAGACAACGAAACCCAGCGGATGATCATTCTTACCGGGCCAAACATGAGTGGTAAATCTGCAATATTAAGACAAACTGCCATTACGGTTTTACTGGCACAAATAGGCAGTTTTGTACCCTGTACAAAGGCAGAAATCGGCTTGGTGGACAAGGTTTATACCCGTGTAGGGGCGTCAGACAATATCAGTTTGGGTGAAAGTACGTTTATGGTAGAAATGAGCGAAACTGCGAGCATTTTGAACAATTTAAGTGAGCGCAGTTTGGTGTTGTTAGATGAAATAGGAAGAGGAACCAGCACTTACGACGGCGTGAGCCTAGCCTGGAGTATCGCGGAGTACCTTCATAGCCATCCCTCAAAACCAAAAACACTATTTGCCACCCATTACCACGAATTAAATGAACTAGAAGAAAAGTTAGAAGGGGTAAAAAACTTCCATATTGCCATAAAAGAACACGGAAATCAGATTATTTTCTTGCGTATTCTAAAACCGGGAGGCAGTGAGCACAGTTTTGGTATACATGTGGCACAAATAGCAGGAATTCCCAATCAAGTAATCCTTCGAAGTTCCGAAATTTTAGCGTCTCTCGAGCAAAATAGAACCAAATCGGCACACCGTAAAACATTGGCGCAAACTGTTTCAAAACCTGTGTATCAAATGAATATGTTTCAAACGGAAGATCCAGTTACCCAAGAAATTAAGCGTACCTTGTTAGATTTAGATTTGAACTCCGTCAGCCCCATCGATGCACTTTTAAAACTGCAACAATTAAAGTTGCTTGTAAAACCTCAAAATTAAAACGAGTAATTACACCCAATTGACGGCAAAAACGGCAGTTGATCTATCCGAATATTCTGGATTCTGTCGAAGTAAAAAATGTTGTTCCGGTCGTACACATTGATTACGCTAAAAATAAGGTTAAATTCACTTTTGTCTTCAAATTTCCACTTTCTACTTACAGAAAAATCCAAACGGTGGTAGTATGGCAAGCGTCCTTTGTTTAAACTGGCATAAAGAATCCCCAAATCACCATTTTCGGTGGTATAATCGGTGCCAATGCCTTTGTCGAAAGTGTATTTTTCGTAATAGCCCTGTGTTTGAGTAAAGGGAAATCCACTTCCCAAATTCCAACGAACAGATATTTCAGTTGGATTCTTTTTATCGAACTCATAACTCACCAAGAAATTCGCATTGTGTCTACGGTCAAAAATGGGTTGATAGGTAGCTCTTCCGTCAAATCGGTTCACATAGGTTAAAGAGTAAACAGCCCAAATATACAGGCCTTTTTTGCTGTATTTGTATGAAATATCGCCACCATAAGCATCGCCTGTTTCCAAAATAAAATCTTGTCTTAATTGTGCAGGCTTATCTTGATTAAATTCATCGTCGTCGAAGAGTTTATCGCGGTTAATATTGGTAATTTGGGTAAATATCTTCACAAAACCTTCTAAATTGACAGTGGCAAATTTGGTCAATCGGTAATCGGTTCCTAGAACCAAATGATTGGCCTTTTGCAGACGGTGTTCCACGGCTTTGTTGTTAAATGTTTCAGGAAGATTGTCTGGGCCAGATAAAAATCCATAAAACAGGTTTACCACATCTCTATCGCTGATTGCCGAGAGTAAATTCTGTGAGTACATTCCAGCAGCCATTTTAATACCCCAGCCTGGTGAAAGCATATATCTCATTTGCAATCTGGGTTCCAAGCTACCATTTCCCAAAGAGGCATAATATTGAGTTCTTAGACCCAAATCGGCGATGAACTTTTTACGGGCAAATTTATAGGTGGTGAACGCATTAATTTCTGTTGTGCTTTCAAGCTGTGAAATGCGTCTGTTGTTGCTGTTATAAATTTGGAAATTGGTTTGAAATCCGTTGATTTCCATACCCCATTTCAGTGCATCACGGGTAAAGTTGTAGGTAAAATTCATACCCAAATTGAATCCACCGATGTCTGAGCTTCGTGGTTTATTGTCGGTTTCAATTTGTTTGATTGCATAATTGCTGTACAAGAAAAAACCATCCACACGGGTTTTAGATTGCTCTGGCACAACCAGAAACTTACCTCCCACCCCATAAGACGCCCATTCGTATTTAGTGGTTTTTTCAAAATCGACCACATCGGTAAAATAGAAACCATATAGTTTGGTGTAACCGCCACTGGCAGAATTAGAACTAAACTTTACAAATAAATCACCAAAATTATAGGGTAATTTTTCTGGATTGGCATATTGATACAAAAGCTTCGAAGATTGTTTTAAGAAGGAATTTCGGTAAGAAACGGCAAAGGAGCTATTGCCTTCACCTGCTTTAAACTTTTTAATTGGACCTTCTACCAAAACTTTAGAAGTAAAGGTATTAAGACCAAGTTTTGTTTTAAATCTGTTTCTATTTCCATCGCGGGTTTTAACATCCACAATGGCCGAAATACGTCCACCATATTCAGCTCCAAAACCAGCGGTATACACATCGGCGGTTTGCATCAAATCCGGATCAAATACCGAAAACAGTCCGATGGAATGAAAAGGATTGTAAATGGTCATACCGTCTAAGGTTATTTTGTTCATAACAGGCGAACCACCACGTATGTATAATTGTCCACCTTGGTCACCACTAAATACCACACCTGGTAAAATTTGCAAGTATTGAACTAAATCTGGTTCCGCTCCAACGGCAGGCATTTTAGAAAGTGTTTTGGCATCAATGGTTTGAGTGGCTACTTGTACTTCTTTGGATTTTGCTTTGGCCGTAATTTCCACGGAACCAATACGTTGAACAGACGTCATAAAAAAATCCCGTCGTGCATTTGCGCCTATTACCACTTTCACTTCAGTTGTAAGGGTGTCAAAACCAGGAAGATAACATTGCAATGAATACGTTCCTTTGGCAAGATTGGTGATGGCAAAAAAACCATCGGCATCGGTATTTGCTGTGCGTTTACCTTGCAAAACATAAACACTTGCGCCCGAAATTCTGTCGCCATTTTCGGCATTATAGACAAATCCGCGAATATCGCCAGTGGTTGCTGAGCTTGGCTCATCGAACTGCGCATGTAAGTTTGCTGTCAGTGAAATGAAAGCAAAAAAACGAAGGAGGTATTTTACCATTTGAAGGCGCGAAAATACGCATACCTTGGCATCTTTATTTTCATTTATTGGTAATAATTTTAGGTTATGAACAAAAAAACCGCATTCATCGCAAATTATAATGGATGTTTTTCTTTTTTGGGGGGATGTTTTACGAAAATTGCGAAAAAAGTCGGGAAATTCAACCATCATTTGCATAATTCATACCAATATATAATAGGATAATAACTAATTTTGCAAGAATGGTTTACCGCTTTAAAATTTGGTTTGAACACGCCGACGACATTATCCGTTGGATTGACATTAAACCCTCGCATACCTTGTTCGACTTCCACAACATCATCCAAGAATCGATTGGGTTCGATAAAAAAGAACTCGCGAGCTTTTATGTGAGTGACGGAAAATGGAAACGTTTGTTTGAAATCATGTTGGAAGACATGAATGAAGGCAATGAGTCCGAGGAGGAAGTGCCAACTGTAATCATGAAAAATGCGAAACTCAGGGAATATGTAAACGATCCCCATCAGCGTTTTATTTATGTAACGGATTATTTAGCCAATTGGACCATTTACTGTGAACTGCATGGAATTGAAGACCCTAAAAACAATGTGGTTTATCCAGCAATCGTAAAATCTGAAGGGAAAGCACCGCGTCAAAGAGAAGACAGCAAATTCAAAATGCTTGATGACAACGAATTTGATGCACTGGCTGCCAAAATACTGGCAACTAAAGGCATTAAAAACGAACTTACCAGCGAATTTCAAGCATTAGAAGTAGACGGTGTAGACATCGATGCCGAAGATGAGGAAGAACAAGAAGACGACGATACCAACTTAGGTATTGACGACGAATTTGCGCTATGAGCAGTAGCCCCCAAATAATTGTAATTGGCGGACCCACTGGATCTGGAAAAACGGCTCTGGCAATTGATATTGCTCAAATACTAGGTACTGAAATCATCAATGCCGATAGCCGTCAGGTTTACGAGGAGTTAAATATTGGTGTGGCAAAACCAAATCCAGAAGAACTCCTTGCTATCAAACACCATTTTGTTTCCAATATTTCTATATATCAACATTATACTGCACAACATTTTGCCCTAGAAGCGCGTAAAAAAATTGTCGAAATTATAGAAAAGTTCGGCACAGTAGTGGTTACAGGTGGAACAGGATTGTATCTGCAAGCCTTGCTATATGGACTCGATGATTTTCCTGAGATTTCAGAAGAATTGAAAATACAATTGAACAGTCAGTTATTAGAACAGGGATTGGAATCATTGGTCGATGAACTGTTACAATTAGATCAAGAGGCAGGTGAAAATATTGATTTGAAAAACCCTATGAGGGTAATGCGGGCTTTGGCATTGGTAAAAACCACCCAATTACCACTAAAAAAAATCTATCCTACTACCAGTGAGAAACAATTGGTTTTGCCCTATCAGGTTGAAATGTTTGCAATAGATTTGCCCAGAAAACAGTTGTATGAACGCATCAATTTACGTGTGGACAATATGATTTCTGCAGGGTTGGCAGAAGAAGTAGAATCACTCATCCCCCTCAAAGATTTAAAAGCTTTAAATTCGGTGGGTTATAATGAACTATTTGACTTTTTTGATGGTAAATGTACCAAAGAAGAGGCTATCGAAAAAATCAAACAACACAGCCGAAATTATGCAAAACGCCAAGTGACATGGTTTGGAAATAAGTTTGATATGCACTGGTTGTCTCCCGAAAAAATAAAAGAAAAAATCACTCAACATTATGCAAGAAATACTAATTAGTTTATTCACGTTAACGGTACTAGAGATAGTTCTAGGAATTGACAACATCATTTTCATTACCATATTAGCAGGTAGAGCGGCTAAAACCAAGCAAGAAAAAGCGCGCAATTATGGTATGATTATGGGTATGGGTGTGAGAATTTTATTGTTATTGGGTCTAAACTGGATTCAAAAACAAGATACTGCTCTATTTACTGTTTTGCACCACGATATCAGTGGCAAAGACATCCTTTTGATTTTGGGGGGATTGTTTTTATTGTACCAGAGTGTGCATGAGATACACGAAAAAATCAAAGGCGACAGCATTGAGGAGCAAACCAAGGGTGGCGACAAAAGTTGGACCGGTATTCTATTACAAATGTTACTGATAAACATTGTTTTCAGTTTGGACAGTGTAATTACGGCGGTGGGAATGGCCGATCACTTATGGGTGATGATAACTGCAGTTATTTTATCGATGATAGTCATGTTGTGGGCGAGTAGACCCATTGCCAATTTTGTAGAAGGAAATCCATCAATTAAAATTCTGGCTTTGTCATTTTTGGTATTAATTGGTGTGTCTTTGTTGGCGGAAGGTTTTGAGCAAGAACTAAACAAAGGATATATTTATTTCTCCATGGCATTTGCATTTACCATAGAGATTATTAATATACGTATTGATAAACGCGGAAAAAAAACTAAAAAATAATTCTAGGAATTACAAATCGGTATAGCGATATACGTCATCGATGTGCGATGTATGATTCATTTCTATCACACTATCTAACAAACCAGTTTCCATGTGATACACCCAACCGTGAACTTTTGGCGATTTCCTGTGTTTCCATGCCTTTTGAACTACGCTGGTTTTGATAAGGTTATTTACCTGCTCTACCACATTTATTTCTACCAATTTATTAATCTGTGCAGTTTCATCTTCAATGGAATCTATGATGTCTCTGTGGTTAAAATACACATCCTTTAAATTGCGGAGCCATTTGTTTAGTAAATCATAATTTAAATGCGAAAGTGCGGCTTTTACTCCACCGCAGCCCGTATGTCCGCACAAAATGATGTGGTCCACTTCCAAATGGGTAACTGCATATTCCAAAACGCTCAATAGATTTAAATCTGTGTGAACTACTAAGTTTGCTATGTTTCTATGTACAAACAATTCACCTGGCTGAGCACCGATAATTTCATTGGCCGGCACACGGCTGTCGCTGCAACCAATCCACAGGTATGCGGGATTCTGATCTTTAGAAAGATTCGTGAAATAATCCGAATCGGACATCAACTTTTCGTTGGCCCATGCTTTATTACTTAAAAACAGTTTTGCTTTATCTTCCATCTTTTTGAGTGATTAACTTTGTTGAAATAATTTAGAAAGTTCTCTTTCTTGCTTTTCGTTTAGAAATTGCATTTCTAATTGGATATTTGCGTTTTTCGCATGGACTTTAAAATCACTCAGGATGTCGCAAATGTCTGAGTCGATAAAGGTGCAATTTGAAAAATCGATGAGTAAAAATTCATTGGGTTGTACTTGTGACAATTTCTCTTTTAATACTGATTTATTGAGAAAAGATGCTTGATTGTGAAATCTCAGCAACGTATTATTATCGTCTTTTACAATACTGAAAGACTTGTGGAAATTCGATTTGATTACATAATAGAAACCAAGAATCATTCCAATTGTAATTCCTATGAGTAAATCGGTGAGTAAAATGGCAATAATGGTAACAACAAATGGATAAAATGCAGTATTCCCCTTTTTGAATTGCTCTTTAAATAATTTTGGTTTTGCCAATTTATATCCCACAAAAATCAAAACGGCAGCCAATGCAGCATTGGGAATTTGATTGATTAACATTGGGAATGCCAACACGAACAACAACAGCCATACACCATGAATCACGGCGCTCATTCTGGTTTTTGCGCCTCCATTTACGTTAGCCGAGGTACGCACAATAACAGCAGTAACGGGCATTGCACCAAAAATCCCTGCCAATATATTTCCAACTCCTTGAGCAAACAACTCTCTATTTGCAGGTGAAACTCTCTTTTCAGGATCTATTTTATCGCCTGCTTCCAAGCTTAATAAACTCTCAATGCTGGCAATAATTGCAATAACGGCGGCGGTTTTCAATACCAAAGCATTGGTGATAAATGACAAATCGGGCCAATTGATTGTATTTAATAAGCCTTGAGAAGCCCCAATTATGTTACCCATTTCACTAAAAACGGGTACACTAACCATGTGTTTACCTACTACTGTTAAATCTGGAAAAAACTGTTTAGAAAGTTCATTTAGTACAACCCCAAATATTACTACCAACAGGGGTGCTGGCAATATTTGAGTGAATTTGTATTTTTTTATTGCGGGCATTTCCCAAATTACTTGTATGGCTATACCCAAAACGCCAATAATTACCGTGAGAGGCAATACCTCTTGCAAAGCAACGATTATTTCCGAAAAGGTGTTGTGACCGTCTTTTTGCAAAAACCCTTCATCTCCAAAAGGATTGCCATCGTATCCCAATACGTGTGGAAGTTGTTTCAATATCATGATGATACCGATGGCCGCAAGCATTCCCTTAATAACTGAAACAGGAATAAAATCGGCGATAACACCCAATTTTATTGCTCCAAGAATAAGTTGTATGATACCTGCCAACAAAATTGCCGTTGCAAAAGCACTAAAATAATGAACAGGATCCATTGTCTTCATGTCCTTTAAAGCGGTTTCAACTATAACGATTAAACCCGCTGCCGGTCCAGAAACACTCACATGAGAACCACTGAGTAACCCTACCACTATTCCACCAATTACACCCGCCAAAATACCTTGTATCACTGTTCCACCAGAAGCAATGGCCACACCCATACATAAGGGTAAAGCGACCAAAAACACAACTATAGAGGCCGAAAAATCTCTCTTCAAGCTAGAATTCTTCATTTTGACAAAGATATAACTTATGCAAAGAATCTAAAATGTTGAATCGACAAAGTTTTAATAATTTTTTTAGTGATATGGTAATCACGCAAAAAATAAATGAATCAGTGTAATAATAAATCAATATGCCAAATAAATCAAGGATTAAACGGCGGTCAAAAAATGTCAAAACAATTTATGTTTAAAGGTGGCTAGCCCTACTTAATTCCAAACTATAAATTAACCCGAAATTTCAAAAAATTCAGAAATACCATCGATGTCTGAATGTGCAGGAAACGCACCGTATTTAACCAAATATTCTAAACAATAAAGGGTCCTTTCTTGAGGATTTGATTCACTAAACGCAGATTCTTTTAATGATTTTAGAGTTTGTAACAGTGTTGAGATCTCTGATTCTGCGTTGGCACCACTTTTGTAATCGGAGGAAATCTTTTGCAAATTCCGCAAAAACTGTTCATTTTCTTTTTTGATATTTTTCAAACTTGGATCTTTAATTTCATACAAAGACTGCCATACGTTCTCGTAACTCTTTTTAAGTTCGTTTATGGCTCCATCCAACTTAAAATCATCCTTATACTGTTGTAATACAACATCTTCCAGCACCGAATAGGTTTGGAAAATCTGATTCATTTCTAATTTTAAACGCTGCATCTTCTTTTCAATGCCTTTGTTTAAAATCACAGAAGAGGCACGAAGTTGCAAACGAGGAATCGCCAAGCCGGCTGTTTGAAATGCCTTTGGTGTAAGCATCCAATAGTAAAATTCCGACGGACCTGCAACGTAAACCACATTCGGCAGAATGCTCTGTTGATAGAGCGGACGCATCAATACATTGGGACTTAGTTTTTCGGGGGATGTTTTAGCCAGCTCCAACAGCGCTTCTTTTGTCCATTCCATTTCCTGCTTTGCGGTAATGAACCCTTCTGCAGAAGCATCAATGCGTAAGCGCTTGGAATCTTCCAAATAAAACAGATGGGTTTTGCGTGGATTGACAGAAACAGGTAAATTATTTTCTTTTAATAGTGTAGTTTGTTGAGAAAAATCCTCAAAAAAAGAAGTCCCAATTTCACGGGCAAACACATCCACAAACATCTGTTTTAACTCAGGTTCATTTGGGTCCAAAACCAATAAACCAGAGTCCGCAAAATATGTTTGCATGAAACTTCTACTGGCATCTGCTAGATTGTCAAATTGTTGATAGTGAACTTTAAAAGACTCGATTTGAGCCACTATCTTTTCGTCTGTGGCAAAATCTTGTTGTATGGTTTCCAACAATGTAACGATATTTTTGGTAGGCAGTTTTCCAACTGGGCCCCCGTTTTCCTCCATCCATTCATAGTTTTTTCCCATAAAAGGAATTCCAGAAATTTCTTCAAAATCGTGGTCTTCGCTGGCCATCCAAAAAATTGGAATGAACTTTTTATCTGTGTGTTTTTTTTCTAACTGATTGGCTGTTTGAATGGTGGAAACAATTTTGTTCCACACAAAAAACGGACCCATAATGGGATGGATTTGTTGTCCTGTTACTACCGTGAAAACGTTGTCTTTTTTTAAAGAATCAATGTTTAAAGATTGTTTCGAAGAAAGGTCAATTCCTTTGTATTGGCGAAGTAGAACATTCGCAAGAATGTTTCTTTTTTCGGAACTAAACTGATTTTCTAGTTCGGCCAAAATAGGTGCAATCGACGCATTTGCCCCGATATGCGGATATAGGGGGTTTTGATTTTCTCCCCAGGCCAAATCCTGTAATGTGCTTGATCTGAAAAAAGCGGGCGTTTTTGAAGCCTTAAGATTCATGAGCAAATTTACCGTATAAATCGTAGTGGGTGGCTTCGGTAACGATGACATCAGCAAAGTCTCCCATGCGTACATAGTTATTTTTAATGGGTACCCAGATTTCATTGTCCACTTCTGGACTATCAAATTGGGTTCTGCCAATGAAATAATCAGATTCCATGCGGTCGAATAACACTTTTTGGGTAGTCCCAATCAGCGACTCGTTAAAGGCAAGACTAATATTCATTTGCTGTTCCATTACTGCATTGGAACGGGCTTGTTTTTGTTCTTCTGTAAGAGCGTCAGCCAACGTGTAAGCATGGGTATTGTCTTCGTGGGAATAAGTGAATACCCCAAGACGTTCAAACTTCAACAATTCCAATGCGGCCAAAAGTTCATCCATATCTGCTTCGGTTTCACCGGGATGTCCAACCAAAACAGTGGTACGCAATGCAATACCGGGCACTGTAGAGCGAATTTGATCGACCAATTCCAATGTACGTCGTTTTGTAATTCCCCGACGCATAGCCTTTAGCACATTGTCAGTAATATGTTGAATGGGCATATCCAAATACTTGCAGATGTTGGATCTTTCGGCCATTACATCTAACACATCCATTGGAAATTGGGATGGATACGCATAATGTAGGCGCATCCATTCAAGCCCATCGATGTCGCTCAAACGTTTCATCAGATCCCCCAATTTTCTTTCACCGTATAGGTCTAAACCATAAAAGGTAGAATCTTGGGCAATGAGCATAATTTCTTTGGTTCCATTTTTCACCAAATTCTTTACTTCTGTTTCAAGCAATTCCATGGATTTACTCACATGTTTGCCGCGCATAATGGGAATGGCGCAAAACGAACAGGGTCTATCGCAGCCTTCGGAGATTTTTACATAGGCATACTGCTTGGGGGTAGTTTGCATGCGTTCGCCCAAGAGTTGATGTTTGTAATCGGCGCCGACAGTCTTGAGTAGATTGGGTAATTCAAGGGTACCGAACCAGGCATCTACTTCAGGTATTTCAGCCATTAAATCGTCTTTATAGCGATGCGAAAGGCAGCCGGTAACATAGAGTTTATCTAGATTTCCGTTTGCTTTTTCTTCTGCATAGCGCAAAATGGTGTCTATGCTTTCTTGTTTTGCATTTTCTATAAATCCGCAGGTATTTATTATGACAATATCGGCGTCATCGTCTTTGGTTTCGTGGTGTACATCAAATTCGCTGGCTTTAAGTTGAGCCATAAGCACTTCAGAATCGACGGTATTTTTGGAACAACCTAGGGTGATAACATTGACCTTAGGCTGGCTGCTTGATTTTGTTCTCATGCGGAAAAGATGGAATGGATAAAGGCTTGTTTTTCAAAAAGTTTCAAATCGGAGGCTTGTTCTCCAAGTCCGATGTATTTTACGGGTATATTTTCAGCGTGACTTACACCAATCACCACACCTCCTTTGGCGGTACCATCCAATTTGGTCACAGCCAGGGTGGTTACATGGGTGGCTTTGGTGAATTCTTTGGCTTGTTCAAAAGCATTTTGACCGGTGGTTGCATCAATCACAAGAATGACTTCATTTGGTGCGTCTTCTTTAAACTTTTTAATCACACGGTTAATTTTAGACAATTCATTCATGAGTCCAACTTTATTGTGTAGTCTGCCCGCAGTGTCGATGATAATGATATCGGCTTGTGATTCAACGCCTTTCTTAACGGCATCGTAGGCTACAGCGGCTGGGTCGGCATTCATTCCGTGCGACACAATTTCAACGCCTGCACGTTCTTTCCAAATGGTAAGTTGATCTACGGCTGCGGCTCTGAATGTATCTGCGGCACCAAGCACTACTTTATGTCCCTGTTGAGCATATTGGTAGGCCATTTTGCCAATGGTTGTGGTTTTCCCTACCCCATTTACTCCAACAACTAAAACCACGTAAGGCCTTTTAAATCCATTTAGTGTAAAGTCTGGGGCAATATTTTGGGGGATTTCGGGCATGAGGTTATCGGTAATTTCCGCCAACCAACGATTGAGGTCATCGGGTTGGTGAAACCCTTCATTTTTGGCTTTGGCCTCCATTTCCTTGATAATGGCTAGGGTGGTATCCACGCCTACATCGGAAGTGAGCAACGCTTCTTCAAGTTCATCGAGCACATCGGCATCAATTTCGTTTTTACCAGAAATAAGTCGTCCAAGTTTAGCCAAGAAGCCGGTTCGGGTTTTATCGAGGGCTTTTCGGGTAATCTGAACTTCTTCTTCGGTGGCGTTGCTTTTCTTTTTAAACCAGTTAAACATAAATTATATGTAAAGGTAAAGGTAAAAAATAAAAGCCCCCGCTAAAGCGGGGGCTCTCATTAAAATATTTTTTAATTAACCTTTCGCTAGAACGTCTTTTACACGATCTGCAGGTACTACTTCTTCTTTAAAGGAATAAGCGCCACTCTTTGGCGATTTTACGGTACGAACGACTTTTACCATTTCGATACCGCCTTCTTTTTTCAATGTTGCAACAACCTTTTTTGCCATTATTTAATCTCCTTATGTAGGGTTACCTTACGCATGTAAGGGTTAAACTTTTTTAGTTCAATTCTCTCTGGGGTATTCTTTTTGTTTTTGGTGGTGATGTAACGGCTCATGCCGGCTACTCCACTACCTTTCTGTTCTGTGCATTCCAAGATTACTTGGACACGATTTCCTTTTTTCGCCATGGCTTAGATCTTTCCTTTCTTAAATAGGTTATTCAAACAGGCTGCTACACCCTTCTTATCAATGGTTTTAATGGTAGATGTAGATACTTTTAACGTTATCCACTCTCCAGTTTCTTCAATAAAAAACTTTTTGGTTTGCAGATTTGGATAAAATCTACGTTTCGTTTTCTTATTGGAATGAGAAACACGGTTACCTTTTAAAGCTTTTTTGCCAGTTAAATCACAAACTCTAGACATAGTTTTTGGGGTTGCAAATATAGCAAAACAATATTAATACTCAAAACAAAGTGTAAATATTTATGCAATAAATGCAATTATTTTTTGTTTTCGGGTGAAATAAGGACTGTAACCCAGACCAAAGCGAGCATTCCGGCTTGTCTTTCTGCGATACTTTCAAACATGGCCGCCATAAATATCCCCCAAAATAAAGCCCAGCCATACCCAGACATTCCCTTTTTAAAATTGCCTCTAAACGCAATCCAAAACAATGCAGCCAACAAAATCAATCCCACAAAACCGAATTCTGCGGCTGTTTGTAAAAGTTGATTGTGGGGAAGCACCTGATTTGTGGGATCGATATGGCTATTTAACTCTTGATAGGCCTGCATAAAATCCTCACGAAAATTACAGGGTGCAGTACCCAATAGTGGATTTTTCTGCCAAGAATAAACCGCAACCTTCCATCCTTCCCAACGTTGACCGAAGCTTTTGTTGTTTAGATTCTCTGAATTCAAGACCGCTTGAATGTCTTGTACGGTGTTGATGGCGCGATTTCGGATGCCTTTTATGCTCCCAAACAACAATCCCACGACCAACAGACCAACTACAACCCCTTTCCAAGGTAGACGCTTGCGTTGCCCCCACCCGATGACTAAAACGGCCACCCACAAGGCTAAAATTCCAGTTCTGGCAGACAAAATATGTAATCCTACAAAAAGCAAAAAGAAGGTGGCCAAAAAAGCCGATTTATAAGGAATTTTGGGATCCCGTACCCACCACAATCCCATAGCTAAAATGGCGACCGAACACAATATACTAAACTCTATGTGGTACACTTTAGAAAACAATGGTATAGGTTTAGATTCAAGCACCATTTGCGCATAAAAAGCATAGTGTTCAATGTAATTTAATACACTTGCCAATACAATCCACAATAAGGGTAGCACGAAATACATCCAATATTTACTTAAAGTAATGTTCTTTGAAATATGTACTATGCTCGGTAGAAAAAACAGGGGAATTAGAACCGATAAACGCTGTAATGAACTGCTCAATTCACACCCTTTACTAGTTCCAACTATCACCCACAAAACACCAATACCTAGTGCCACTAATTGATTGATTTTCCATTGTTTGGTGGGAATCACAAATGCCCCATAAAGCAAACTACTTAGCAAGAGTAAGCCGGTAGCAATGGAAGCGACTGCCGGAGAAAAGTGAATGGCGTTCACGTAAAGAATCAAAGCCAAAATAAAGGCTTGTTCTAGACGTTTAGTCCATTGTAAATTATCTATTTGGTAAGGCATACCGCACGCGAACCACGGTCTTTTCGTCGAAAATTCCTAATTTTTGAGCTACAAACGGTGTTACCGTTACGGATTTTTTGCTTTTCCCTTCTCCTTGAACCATGGCATACACAATTTGATTGTTTTGTGGATTAATGATGGCTACTACGTCATTCTTTTTTCCATCTTCGAACCAAACCCAAGCTCTTTGTGCGTCTTCGGCAGGAATACTAGTGGCTTCTACAATTTTTAATGTGCCCTTAGACTCCTTTTCAACATATTTAACTTTACTGCCTTTGCTACTAGATTCAATGATTCCGCCTTCTTTTGAAGGGTTGGTTTCAGGCTTTTCAGCTGACTTTTCTTGGGGTTTTTCTTGTGGTTTTTCAGTTACCTCAGGTTCTGTGGTGACTTTCCCATCGTTAGATTTAGGAATTGAAGGTTTAGCGGGATCAATGACTTTGGTGGAGTGCTCTATCGGTTTCGTTTGAATGGAAACGGGGTTAATGGATGGCAACTTAATCGTTTGTCCTAATTTCAAGCCTTCATCTCCAAGTGCGTTTAATTCTCTAATTATAGCGACGGTAGTATTGTATTTTTTGGATAAACTATATAACGTTTCGTCCTTAGCCACAACGTGGTCAACGGTATTTAATGTATTTGGGTTATTGTTTTCACCGCCACCGGTGGCAATAATTTTATTTTTAATTATATTTAGTTTAAGACCCGGTTGGAGAATGTCTAAGCCCGGATTCATGCTTTTTAAATCCATCACAGACATGTCGTATTCTTTGGCAATGCCATAAAAGGTTTCGCCCTTTTTTACAACATGTACCAATTTCAATCCCATGGTATCTGTTTTTGATTGGGACGTTGTCTGTGCAGAGACAATATGTACGGTACAAAATAGTAGAATAAAGGCAAAAAACTTCATATTCAAATTTAACAAATGAAAAGACACCATATTTTTGCGATATCCACAAATCGACGGTTGTATAAATTCCGCTACAATAACTAAAACTCTTCTTGTGGAATTAAGGTGATTTTCAATATTGTATTCCTCTTTTATCGTTCGATTTCCCAATTCATTTGATTTACTTAAACTTCCTTTCACCTTTATTGGGGATTCCTTTTTTGTTGAGATTTGTAGCCCTAAATTTAACTGTTCATCCCATCCTTTTTTCATACTCCATAAGACCAAATTACTTAGCCTCAAGTTTTGAAAACGGAAAAATTCAGTGATGTTTAGTTGGATGAATGGCTAAGGCAGTTGAAATATTTTGGATGCAATAATTGCATTTTTATAATCCAAAAAAATTTGCGATTTGTTCAATTACTCTTTGGTTTTCCCATTTTGGACGCAATAAATCATGGATGGTGAAAGCAGACTTTCTCACACCACGATTTAATCAATTGGTTCTTTCTTTTTGGGGGATGTGAGAGGGCTTCGAACCTTATTTTATTCGGTATTACAGCACTTTCCGCGTACTCTTTAAATTCCACTAAATACTAGGCCCACTCTTTTGGCATTTCTTGTGTTTTACCCTCACTTAAAAAACACCATTTGTCGGCCATAGACTTGGCAACATCTAAATTATGGGTGATGAATAAATAAATGAGCTTTTTTTCTATTTGGAGGGATGTAAGTAGCTCCAGAATCTGTTTTTGTATTAAGGGATCCAAAGCGGCAACGGCTTCATCTAAAATGAGGATTTGGGGATTTGTCGCCAATGCTTTTGCAATGCAGAGACGCTGACGCTGTCCGCCGCTCATTTGATCGGGTTTAGCGTGAATAAGACGGTCATCAAAACCTACTTTTTCAAGCAATTCGATGGATTTCGTTTGAATATCGTTGGCGTTGAGTTTTGGATTAACAAATCGTAGAATTTCGGATATGGCTTGAAAAGAGGTAAACCGTCTATTTAGAGAGGCGTAAGGGTCTTGAAAGACCATTTGCACTCCTGTGGGCGGGTGCGAAGGCAGTGTTTCACCATTTATCTCCACGCTTCCGCCATCCAAAGTTTCTAGACCCACCAGCAATTTCGCCAGAGTAGACTTCCCTGATCCGGAAGTACCAATAATGGCCAATGTTTGTCCAGGTCCCAATTCAATGCTAAAATCCTTCAAAGCCAACACTTTGGATGCGCCTTTCCCAAAAGATTTACTTAACTCTCGAATTCTTACTGTCACATTTTCAGTTTGTACTATAACACTTTTGGCCTTTGGTGTGGCTTTTAACAAATCCTTTACATAATCCGATGGTTCAGAATGAAACACTTGCTGCACGGTTCCATATTGCACAAATCTCCCTTTGCGTAAAACGGTGACTGTTTGAGCATAATCTTGAACGAGATCTAGTTCATGACTCACCCATATTAAGGTGCTTCCCATGCTTTTTACAATGCGTAGAAAATCGTCCATCACTTGTTTTCTTGATGTAAAATCGAGGGCGGTGGTAGGTTCATCTGCCAGAACCAATGGAGGATTGTGTAAGGTAGCCATCACAATCATTACCCGCTGACGTTGACCACCACTCAATTGATGAGGGAATGATTTAAGGATTCTATCTGCTGATTCTGCCAATCCTACGAGTTGTAGTTTTTGCAAAATCGTGTTGAACTTGTTGCGATTTTCGCGTAGACAATGAATGTTCCATGCTTCCATCAATTGCGCACCACAAGTCATTTGAGGATTTAATGCACTCATAGGCTCTTGGAATACCATTCCTATGTATTTTCCTCTTAAACGCTGTTTTTCTTGTTTACTCAATTCTAATAGAGAAGGTATAGAAACAGGATTTGAATTGGCATTGAACTCTATTTTAATTGTCCCATTTGTAGATAGTGATTGCGGCAGCAATTGCATGATACAGTTTAACAACAGGGATTTACCGCTGCCGCTCTCTCCTACAACTGCATGAACTTCGCCGCTGTGGCAGGTAAATTGCGGCAATTGCAGTAAGGATTTTTCTCCTGCTGAAATATTAAGGTCTGCAATTTGGATTATTGGGGACATAGGCCTGAGCAAAAGTAGGAAAAAAGCCTCAATTGGTTTGCAATATTCGGTGGGTCTTTGCCGAATCACGGCGGTGATTGTCGCAAATCACTTGAGGTCCATCACCTAGCCTCTAAATGGTGTTCATATTTTGTATTTTTTCGTTTGCTCTTGTTTTTTGCTCTTTGGTGTTGTTCTTTGGTGTTGTTATTTGGTGTTGTTATTTGGTGTTGTTCTTTGGTGTTGTTCTTCTGTTTCTTCCGTTCGTTTCTTGTTCTTCCGTTTTTTAATTCGTGTACTTTTTGGCTTGACCCAAAAAGTACCAAAAAGGTCAAGGACTGCAATTGATTTCCAACATCAACTTGATACCTTCCGAATCACGCGGCGATCTCCTCATGCTTCGGAGCTTCCTTGTGATTTCGCGGAAGCTATCGGCGTTGATTGTCGCAAATCACTTGAGGTCCTGTCCAAGCCTCTAAATGGTGCTAATATTTTGTATTTTTTCGTTTGTTCTTGTTTTTGTTCTTTGGTGTAATTCTTTGGTGTTGTTGTTTGGTGTTGTTCTTTGGTTTTCTTTATTCGTTCATCTGTTTTTGTACTTCTGATTTGTTCTTTGGTGTTGTTCTTTGGTGTTTTGGGGTGAAAAACACAAAAAAAAGGCTGCTTTTTTGAAGCAGCCGTTTGGGTTTATTTAAATTAATGTATTATTCTACGTTTAGTTTAATTGGAATTTCACGCCAAGAAACTACGAATTTACCGTTGTTTTGACCTGGAATCCAACGTGGTGATTTACTCAAAACACGCTTGGCTTCAGTGGTAAATTCAACGCAACTTTGGGTTTCTTCAATTACTTGAATGTTGGAAATTTTACCAATTTTATCTACCACAAATCTTAAAATTACTGATCCATTGATGCCTTCGTCTTGGCAACGAACAGGGTACTGAAATTCAGTGGCTACAAATTCACGGAAAGCTGCTTCTCCACCTGGAAATGACGCTTTAACCTGCACTTGACCTACCGGTTGTCCATTACCTGATCCACCTACTGGTCCACCCGGATCACCGCCAAAATCTGGCAATGTTGGATCACTAATCCCTGCAACAGTTTTAGATCCAGTATTGGTAATAGCATCTGGAGGGGTTATTGGATCGTCTTTAGCCGCATTTTCATTCACTTTAGGAACCACGTAGGCTTGCGCAGCAACTGGTTCTGGCTCTTGAATTTTCGGCGGATCTTTCGGTTTTTCCTTTTCCTCTTCAGGGGCTTTCACGTCTTCTAAAGTAGTTACTTTTACTTTCTTTGCTGGTTTTGCTTCTTTTACCTTATATTTTTCTAAAGCATAAGGAACGTAGGCAGTAACCAACGAAAATAGGCATGCCACAATAGTCGCAATGGTCATAGCCATTCTAAAGCGAGAGCGCACCACATAGGCGCCATAGCCTTTGAATCTGTCTGCGAAGACCAAATCTAACCGAGATTGTGCCTCAGGCAAATCCCAGCGATTGAATAGTTTGCTTAATGCGTTTTCTGCCATAACTATAATTTTATTTTAGCCTGAATGAGTTTCTTTTCAAGTTCGGTCAGGTCTTCATCCACCACAAAATATTTCGCTATTTGAGTAATCAGGAACTCGTCGAGTACATCTATCATGTTCTCATAGGTTGCGTTTTTGTCGTGTTTTACCAACAATACCAAAGTTGATTTTACTTGAGCATCTTTCACTTTTGCATCGAATTTTCTCTTTGCAGCTGTGTCTTTTTCGTTGATTTTGGCTTGTTCAACTTGCAACTTTTTCAATTCATTGATGAGGAACAAGTTGCGTTCTGCTAAAATTTTACGCAATCCGTTTTTGGTGTAATTTGTTTCTTCTAAAACGGTCGTAGCTTTTAATCCACCAGTATAATAGAAAATGCGATTGTCGTCGGTAAGCAAAAGGGTTAAACCATTTTTTACTTCAGGTTGTTTTATTAAGGGATCGTTCTTGTCTAATTTTTCTGGAAAAATCATGCGAAGAACCTTTGGCTTGGAAAAGGTGGATGTCAATACAAAAAAAGTGAGCAACAAAAACGCCAAGTCAACCAGTGGAGTCATATCCACCCGTGTACTCTGTTTTTTGGCTCTTTTTTTATTGCCACCGTCGCCGCCGCCTGTTTGTAATTCTGCCATAGTTTTATTCTATTATTGTTATACTTATTCGCTTTCCAGGCCAGTTATCATTTGAAATTCTTTGACTTTTGCATCACGGAAGACTTGAATTATGTCCTGAATGGCTTGATATTTAGCTTCAGGGTGGGCTTTCACAGCAAACTGAATGTAGTTTGTTTTGTCAAAGTCCATTTTACGCAATTTTGCTTCTTCTTCGCGTGCTTTAAAGTCGTTATGCGCTTCTATACGGGTATGATACGCCCAATAATACAATTCACTCGTTTTGGCCTTGTTGTCGGCGGTATCGTAGGGAACTCCTTTTTGTTCGTATGCAGTGCGTTCTCCAGTTTCGAGTTCTAAAAAGTTCTGTATTTCGCCAGCACGCAAACCAAATGGACCAATGCCCAAAAAGGTAGTTACGTCTTCTTCTGAAAGTGGCTGAACTTTAAATTGATTTAAAACTTGTTTTAACACTTTGGCTTTTACTGCGGCATTGGTAATGTCTACAAACGTTCTACCGTCTTTGTCAATCATAATCAAAAACACTTGTTTTGGAATTAGATTTTCAGTGGTAGAAGTAGGTGGGTCAATTACAATAGGTTCCGGAGCTCTAAAGCTAGATGTTAACATGAAGAACGTTACCAATAGAAACGCCAAGTCCACCATTGGAGTCATATCCAATGAAGGGGTTGAAGTAGGCATTTTTACTTTTGGCATGTTGCTTGTTTTTTTAGTTGTTTAATACGGAATCGTATAAAAAGGTAAACGAACGATTATTCTTGGTTAGCCTGAAAGTTAGAAACAATAGAATAACCTGCTTCATCCATAGAATGCGTCATACCGTCAATTCTGTTAGAGAAGTAGTTATAACTAATAATTGCTAAAGTAGAACCAATGATACCAAAGGCCGTATTTACCAATGCTTCAGAGATACCTGTTGCCAAGGCAGCAGTGTCTGGAGCACCCGCATTCGCCAAACCGGCAAACGCCTTGATCATACCTAATACCGTTCCAATCAATCCAATCAATGTACCAATAGATGCACAAGTAGAAACAATTACCAAGTTGCGAGACAACATAGGCAATTCTAAACTTGTAGCTTCTTCTAATTCTTTTTCAATGGCTGCTTTTTTCTCGTCTCTGCTTAAGCTACTATTTCCTTTAACCGTTTTATAACGCGTTAAACCACTTTTAACCACATTGGCCAAAGATCCTTGTTGAACGTCACAAGCTTTAATGGCACCATCTAAATCGTTGTTAGATAACATACCTTGCATTTTGTGAACAAAACCACTTGCATTTCCTTTTCCAGAAGCTGTTTTAAGGGTAATAAAACGCTCTAAACTAATTAAAATTACGGTGATGTTTACCGCCAATAACATAGGTACAATAAATCCACCACGGTGAATAATCCCTAAAATGTTCTTTGGATGTCCTTTTTCAACGATTTCTTCTGGTTTTAAGCCAGCACCTTCGAAGTTTTCGGGATTTCCCATAATTAACATGTAAATGATAACACCTGTTAGCAGGGCTATCAAAATAGAAGCACCTGCGAAATACGCGGTGAAGGCACTCTGTCCTGATTTCTTGTTCTGATTACTCATATTTTGAAGTTTTATACAAAAATGTTGCAATAATACAGCCGTCGTTACGATTAAACAAGTTCTGTTCGTGATTCAATCGGTTCCAGTAGTACAATTACTTCTTGCATCATTTTCTTTTAAAACGCATTCACCCCCGTATTCGTATGTAAATCAAAGACTAAACCCCTCCTTGACTTTCAGAACATCTAAAAAAGCATCGCACAATCTATTGATATTCAAAAAGTTAAAAACATTTTTGTTCGGAATTTCTAATTGTCACATTTATGTCATACTCAAATAAAAACATCGGGCGATTCAACTTGAACCGCCCGTATCACTTAATAATGATTTAATATTAAATTAAATTTATCTTTTTCGACGCCTTCCACCGCGCTTCAATTTCATGTCGTCTGCTTTATCCACCAAAGCGACTCTCACTTCTCTTTCCACCCTTTTTAGCTTTATTACCTTTGAATAAGGAATCACACTGGCCAATTTTGTGGAATACTCTTTTAGTAAATCCACTTCCTTTTGTTGTAAAGCAATGGCGTCATTGAGGTATTCCTTAGAATCGGGTTCATTTAAACTTTCAATGTCTTTTTTCACCCATTTCCTGCGAAAATCCTTTTTGGCATCGCGCAATTCAATTTGATATGCGTCATAAATAGGGAAAAAAGCCTTGCTTTCGTTGGTAGACAGTTGTAATTTTTGTACAAAAAGTTCTTCTCGATACTCTTTTAACTCGCCCAATTTGGTAATGTCTGAGGTATCAACTTTTTGAGCAAAAGATGTTTGACTGTATAATGCAGTGAAAGCGAAAAGGATGATTGTTACAATGTGTTTCATATATCTATATCATCAAATAATTCATCTTCTAAATCCAACACGGTTAATCCGACTCTTTCAAGTTCAACGGAACTAATTTTAGATTGTTCAGACAATTTCTTAAAGTCGAAATTTTTCACTTGGGGGATTTCTTCCTCAACCACATCGTTGTAAACAACACGATCAGAAACAGAAAGTGTACTGATATCAATTCCTTGAATGCCATCTTCAACGATTGCTGGAACTGCAGAAGGACCTGCTTTGGTTACCATTGTTCTATCTATGTATTCGTCGATAGGCAATGGTTTTTGTATGCTATTCCAGATTAACCAAGCTGATGCAACGGCCATTAAAGATGCCACCATACCGAAAACACTAGACCAAGGTATCATTTGCCAAATGCCAGATTTTTCTTGTTGGCTTTCAACATCTAAACGGGTTTGGTGTATTGTTTGTTCTTGTGCCAATCGTTGTGAATTGATTTGCTGCTCGTGTTGTTCGTGTAACGCATCTAATTCAGCATCAGAAAAACTAGGCTCTTCCAACATTTCGGAATGCACAACGTTTTCGTGTTCAACTTCTAATGCAGAATAATCAATTTCTGCTGTGGTGGTTGTATTTAATTCTAATATTGCACCGGTGCCATTTAACTCAGAACTTAGCACTTCGTGTAAGGCGTCTAATTCTGCTTCATTATAATAAACAGGTTCCAATTCCATGTGAATTGGCGCAATTTCAATTTTCAAATCTTCGGTTTCCAATACCACTTCGGAAGGATCTGACACCAAAACTTCTTGAATTATGGTGGCTTCTTCTAAACTAGGTTCAACGTTTACAAGTTCCTGAAGTTGTGTATTCTTTTCTTCTTCTTGGGGGATGTTAGAGGGCTCCTCTATATTTGGAACTTCGATTGTAGATTCTTGATTGTGAGTTACAATTTGATTATCTGGAAGTTCCGAAAGCATTTCGACATTCATTGGAGACATTTGCTCCGACACAGCATCATTCACTACTTCTAGGGGTGATTCGTATGTCTTTGGTTGTTTTTGTGCCTTTAAGGGGTATCCAAATTCCACTGTTAGTTGCAATGGTTTCTGTTTATCGTTGAAGTTTATTTCTTTCTCACGATTAACCACATCCAACACTTCAATTCCCACGCGTTGTTGAATGCGTTTTGCCAAATCAACGAAGTAGTCTTCGGAGGGGGAAAAGGGCGATTTGATTTTTTTTGATTCAATATCCATGATGATGGGCTATATGGTTATAAAACATTAAGATAAATTTCAATTTTTTGTACGGCTTGGTGGTAACTTGACTTAAGGGCGCCAACAGAGGTTTGTGTAAGGTCAGAGATTTCGTCGTAAGACATATCTTCAAAATACCTTAATACGAATACAAGTTTTTGTTTATAAGGCAAATAGCAAAGCGCTTTTTGCAATTTTCTTTCAATGGCTTCGGAAGAAAGGTAAGGTTCGGTGGACAATGAATCGGCAAATTCGGGTTGTGCTTCATCAAAATCGATGGTGGGTTTTACTTTTCTAAGGTGGGTAATGGTTTCGTTGGAAGCGATGCGATAGATCCAAGTCGACAATTTACTCTCGCCTCTAAAGGTGTGCAAATTTTGCCAAATTTTTATAAACACATTTTGGGTCACATCATCTGCATCTTCGTGGCTTAACAACATATTCCGCACATAGGTATACACCGTTTTTTGGTGTCTACGAATGACTTCGCGGAAGACAGACTCCAAGTGTTCAGGCTTTACAAAATAAGAAACCAACTGCGTTTCGTCCAATCTTTGAAAATTGATGGACACTTCAGCGGTTTGCATATTTTCATTCGCTATTTTCACGTTTGGAATACTCATATTTTCGTGGTTTATACTTACGAAGATGTACTTTCTTTTGTACATCAGACGCATTGAGCCTCCAAAAGTTTAATACATGTAGTGTGAATATCCAAAAATATGTACATTAAATTAGAATTAACGATAAATTAACCTCAAAAACCGATAAAACGGGCAGTTAACATCCCCCCAAAACAAAAAAGACCTCCACAAAAGGAAGGTCTTTTTCTATATAAAAATGAATTATTCTTAACCTCTACGTTCTTTGATACGAGCTGCTTTACCAATTTGACCGCGTAAATAGAATATACGAGCACGTCTCACTTTACCTTTACGGTTCACTTCGATTTTATCAATATAAGGGCTATTTAATGGAAATATACGCTCAACACCTACACCGTTTGAAATTTTACGCACGGTAAACATTTCGTTGATGCCAGAGTTACGACGTTGAATAACATCACCCTGAAATTGCTGAATACGCTCTTTATTACCTTCTTTAATCTTGTAGTGCACAGTGACGCGATCACCCGCTCTAAATTCAGGAAGGTCTGTTTTTAAAAACTCCTGAGAGATGCTATTAACGATTGAGTTCATGACTTATTTTACCAAAATTGGGTCGCAAAGATAAGAATTTTTAAAATTAAAACCAATGAAAATTGGAAAAAAAATAAAACTCTTACAACCTATACTAATCACTTATAAATCACCTCTTTATACATTGAGTCTTTTGAATCATCCCACACATACCACTTAAAACTTCCCAATTCACCCACCACTTTCACCTTCCAACCCAGAGATTGGATGTATTTATTTAATGCAATGTGCTCGTTTGTGATAAATCCCTTGGCTCCATTTTTTCTGAATTTTACAAACTCAGAACTTGAATCTCCAAAGTTGTACCATGGATACCCTTTGGCCTGTAAATAGTAAAAATAGACACAACCGGTTTGGTCTGGTCCTACAATCCATTGAGATGAATTTCCGCTCAATTTATGCAGACTGTCTTGGTTGTTTTCATCCACAATTTCTGCTGGTACACGGTAGTCCTTGGGTGTCCAATTGTGCTTTACCCGGGCCCAAGCCCATACCGGCGAAAGGAAAATCAAAGCCATTACCAAATATTGCCCTTTCATTGACTTCAACTCCCGCATAAAAAAGCCCGCTGAGAGCCCAATTACAGGCATAAAAAGGAGCATGTAATATCCATGCACCACCAACTGCCTTTGCATCACTACATAGTACATTAGCGCGGCAGCAGCCATAAACCAAAACCGCAAATCGTTCTTTCGTTTTACCAGCAAAAACAATCCTCCAAAAAAAGGAATCAACAACGGATATCCCACCCATGTTTCCACAGTATCCACGAACAGATTTTTAACTATGGCATTGAGTACTTCTTGTTGCGTTTGTAGAAAACCAATTTGATGCACAAATTCCAACAAACCATGAATTTGTGTTAGATATCGCGCCCACATATACCAAGCCACGGAGCCGGCTAACGCCAATCCACCAATGAAAGCTGTTCCAATCCAGATTTTACCGGGTTTAATTTTACGTTGAATGAGTTCCGCCAAAATAACGAAACCTGGAAGTAAAAACATCAATTTTGTCATCCCCGCTAGGGCCAATAACAACGCCGAAAACAAGGCAGAACTCCATTTTCCTCTATCCAAAAATCCATAAAAAAACCACCATCCCCAAACCATGGATGCCAAGGCCAAAATATCGGGAACAGCCGCAATGCTGTAATAATAAAACTCTGGAATGCCCATTACCGCAAAAGCCGCAAAACCTGCGTACAAAACTTTTTTCAAATAATGCAAAAACAACATAAAACATCCCCACAAAGCCAAAATAGAAATGCCCAAACTCAAGTAACGGTGCGTGGTTTGTGAAAACCCTCCCATTTTATACAATACGGCCAAGGTATAGTCGTAGGAGGTGAATTGAGGACCCGTAATGCCATCGGTACCGTAATTTTTATCGATGCGCGGATACAAAATATTCATGTCTTCCGTAGCGTAATTTTTGGCCACCGCCAAGGTATTTGCTTGTCTCCAAACATGGTGTCCAACCGCAGGAATGGACAAGTATGGCACATGAATGAGCCAATGCACCAGTGGCAAAAGCAGCAACCAAAGTGCCTTTTTGTGTAAAATTCCTTTTAAATCCATCAAAAAGTATGATCTATAATGATTTTTGGTTTGCCGTTGATGTATTTAAAAACCAAAGAAAAGTAGCCTTCATTCGATTTCGTACTTTCCAATACACGCCACTTCCCAAGAACTTGTGCAACGGTGTTTTGATCATCCAACCAGTGAATTTTTAGCACTTCAAAATC
>CAMAQS010000023.1 GCA_945860565.1 Chitinophaga pinensis
TTGATTGATAGAGGCTTCTCCCAAGGAAGGCCCTATTACCTCACTTGCAACAATTCTGGCAGGGGCTGGAAGTTTACCCGCTTTTAATACGTTTGCTAAATCCTGAGCCTCGCGGATGTCGAAGTTTCCTGAAATCTGACTGTTTCCACCGCTAATTTTTTGGTTTACAACTGGAGAAGAATACACTCTATTATCCAATACAATGGCAATGTACTTTCCTACGTTGGCACCAGTTACTTGAGCCCAACGAGATGCTGCGGTATTGGTCATTTGCATGGTTACTTCCAATTGACCCGTTTGATTGGTATTTTCTCTTGCGTCTTCAATGATGTTTTCTTCAGAAGAGCTCAAAGCAGCATTTCCATCTCTGTCTCTTTTTAAGAAGTAAACATAATATTCGTCTGAATTTTCAATTGCTTTACCTGAAGCATCAACATCCATAGGTTTGGCACTGTATGCCACTTTTACTGCTGGTTCTAAAATTGACTTAAATCTATCTTCTGCCAATATTTTTTCTAAAACTTGTCTATCAGCAGCTTTTACAGTTGCCACAGATGGTCCATCCCCTTTTCCAAATGGTTTCAAGATGGAAGCCAACAATGATTTTTGAGAATTTGCTGGTTTAGCAGCACTCTTGGTTGAATCATTGATTGAAGAATCTTTCGAAGTTGTATCTGCTTGAACTGTTTCTACCGAAGAAGAAGATGCTGTTTTAATTAAATCGTTCAAAACACGAATTCCATCTGCACCACCATATACTTCGAAAAACTCCAGTTGAGCACTTTTTTCAACCAAATCTTCCATTCTCTTTGGATTGTCGACACCAGGCAATTCGACACTTATTCTACCCCCTTCAACAATTTGAACTACGGGTTGAGTCACATTTGCTTGGTTAATCCTTTTTTCAACAACCGATTTCACATTTGCCACAGAGGTATTGATTGAAGATCGTAAGTAATTAATTACTTCAGCATCACTGCTGTTTGCTTGAATGCTAGAATTATTGCCTTTTACAAACAAAACGGCTAACTTTCTATCGCTTGCTGTTTGTTTGAATGCGTTAACAAAAGCAGTTACAAAGTCCGTACCCTTATCGCGCACTTCAATGTTTGCCTTTTCCAATGATTTCAATAAATCAGCATCTGTGGCATCGTTGGCAAGCACTTTAATGATTGCATCTTTTTCAACTTCAAGAATTACGTTCATACCTCCTCGCAAATCCAAACCAAGGTTAATTTCCTTTTGTTTGCATTCAAAATAAGTATAACTCACCATTCCTAAGAAGTTGTAGTATTCTTTATTGCCTAAACTGTCGATGTACCTGCGGTACGTCTCTTTTTCGTTGAAGCCCGCTTTGGCTTTCTTTTCTGCAAACTCTTTGGCATCACTCTCAAAGCTTCTAGCTTGGTAGGTAAAAGACAGTTGAAATAAAGAGGCCAAGGCCAAAATGACAGCAAAAACGACGATTGATTTATTGGTTTTCATTTGAATTAAATTCTCGTGTATAAAATTAAGTTCGCGAAAATAAATAAAAAAAGTATGTTTAACGCTATTGATTAGCGTATTACAAAGATTTTTCCATCATATTCACAATTCTATCCCCTTTATGGCCCTTCATACACTGAAAATGACCCTTAGGACAATCATCGAAACCTAATTTCGAACAAGGGTGACAAGATAGATTCACCGCTTCTACATTTAACACAAACTTTCCAGATTTAGCTGGCGGAACCATTCCAAAATAAGTACTTGTATTGCCCCAAACAATGGTGAGATTCGTTCCAACCGCTGCTGCAATGTGTGCCATGCCCGTATCGCCGGAATACACCCATTTTGCGCCCTTCATTATATTTGCAGAATCCAAAATACTCAATTGGCCTGTTAGATTTATTGTTTCATTGGAAAACTGCGAATTTAAATTCGCTGCGATCCCTTTTTCGGCCTCCCCACCAATTAAAACAACTGGAATAGATATATTTTGTATGATGGAAGCCACCAATTCCAATGGCATCTGTTTCGTTTTATACGTCCCCCCCAAAGCCAAAACAACATACTCCTGGGGTAAATCTAAACCAGAAGATACATTCGATGGAAATATATCCAAACCTAAACCATCCCATTGTATACCAAATACTTTTAACAAATCTACCTCACGCTCTACAATGTTGGTAACCCGGAAAATCGACCATTTTGTTTTCACATAAAGCCATTTTTGAAGACTTTTTTTAGACAAGGAGACAGCGGGAACATGCCAAAAGAGTGCTTTTATCATTAAACTTCTAAAATTGGAATGTAAATCCACAATTAAGGAATAATTATTCCCTTTCATTAGGTTAAAGCTCTCTTTACTCTCCCAACAATACACATTCTGTATATATGGATTGTTGTCTAATATGTTTGTAAAACGTTGTTTGGTTAAAAAATCAATCGTACAATTGGGGAAAGCCGATTTCAACAACCTCAAAATAGGAGAACACAATACGATGTCGCCAATGGAGCTAAAACGTACGACTAAAATTCTCATGCCAAATTCATTGATTTGCGTTTCTTTTTTTCCAAAAACGCTTCAAAAGATTCCCGATTCAAAGCATTTAATGTATTGCTTGTAAGCAATCCGCCTTTTCTAGCTGCCAATGTGCCAAAATACATGTCGTGGTAGCCAGATTTTTCATGGGCATCTGGATTGATGCTAATCATTACTCCTTTGTTTTGTGCGTAATAAATCCATCGCCAATCTATGTCCAACCGATAAGGATGCGCATTTAACTCTATGACTACTTGATTTGCTGCACACGCATCAATGATATATTTATGGTCAATGGGATAACCTTCTCTAATTAGAAGCAATCTACCTGTAGGATGTCCAAGAATGGTAGTATAAGGATTCTCTATTGCCTTTATAAGTCGTTCATGGGCTTTATCTTGATTCATTTTTAGATTGCTGTGGATGGAAGCAACTACAAAATCCAACAATTTCAAAATATCATCTGGATAATCCAATCGACCATCGTTTAATATATCGCTTTCAACACCTTTGAAAATCTTAAATGGCGCCATTTTTTCATTGAGCGCATCTATTTCTTTCATTTGAAGCAAAAGTCTCTCTTCCGACAAACCGTTGGCATAACCAGCAGATTTGGAATGATCGCAAATACCTAAGTACTCATATTTTTCACTTTTCGCAAATTCCGCCATTTCTTCTAAAGTATTTAATCCGTCGGAATAAGTGGTATGATTGTGCAAAACGCCCTTTAATTGCCAAAATTCAATGAACTCTTCTTTCGGGAAATCTGGTTCTAATTCAAACAACCCTTCTCTTTGCTCAGGCAATACAAAATTCAATTTACGTCTATGGTAATACTCTTCCTCTGTTTCCTTTAAATCCATGGGATTGTTAGAATACTCTATAGATTCAAGGTGAGCAGAACTTCCTGTTTTTTCAAACAATTCTTTATTGAATTTTAGTTCATTCGTAAAAAAGATGGATAATGGAAATTGTCCTAAAACAAGTGTTTGAATGCAATTCTCTTGGTTGTTTAAAATTTCGTAATTCTCATTCTGCAAATAATCCTGAACCGTTAATTGTGAGGCGGTAGTCAAAATTTCAATTTTCTCAATAATTTCACATTGTCTCCTAAATTCACCACAAAATTCAATTTGGCTTCCTATAAATGTTCGTTTTAGACCTTCTAAAAAATGGGTTGCTGGTTCTAACATCCGCGCAAAATGCCATTTACCATTTGCTGTAAATGAAAATTCAATGGCTCGAATGATATCCGCCTGTGTTTTCAATCCAAATCCTTTAACTTCTACCAAACGATTTTGCCTGCTTGCATCGAGTAAGTCAGCCACTGTATCAATCTGTAGTTCGTGCCAAATGGTGCTTACTTTTTTTGGGCCAAGTCCTTTAATTTTAAGCATTTGAACAATGCCTTCGGGTGTAATTTCAAGCAGTTCTTGTAAATCGGTAAAGGTATCGGTGGCAATTATTTCATTTATGGCATCAACCACGGACTTTCCAACGCCCTGAATGGCCAACAATGCTTCTTTCGACATTTCGGAATAGGGTTCTTTTACTTTTTTTAAGTTAAAAGCCGCTGTAGAAAATGCCTTATATCGAAATGGGTTCTTTTCATACAGTTCCGCCAATTTCGCGTAAAGACTCAATTTGCTTAAAATGCCCGCGTTGTCTATCATTTTATTTTCTTTTTTCGGGGGATGAATCCAATTTCATTGAATTTAACCGCTTCATCAAAATCCACCCAAATCACAGAATTGGGTATTTCTGAATTCAGATACATAATATTCATATCGGCACCCGTATTTTTATTTTTCAATACTTCAACTCCAAGGATAACGAGTTTTTTACCTTTAAAATCGGAAGGTAGTTCGGCTACATCGAAGTCTCCTTCAAAAAAATCAGCATAAAATCCGTTGCCGGTTGCGGTATCATAACCCGGTGTAGATTTTGGTATATTTGGACCATCATTTGGTGCCCATCTGGTTTTACGATAAATATCTATAAAAGCATACTCCATTGCTCCTTTGGGAACTTTCAAAACTGCGGTATCTCCCTTCCCTATTTCTATTTCTTCTTCTTGGGGGATGGCAGGCGGTCTGTTTTGAGCATAACTTTTACTTGAAGTTAAGGAACTCAAAAAGAAAAATGCCATAAACCCGACTTTCACATAAATCAACTTCATTTTCATGCTATTTATGTGAAAATACTATTAATCTACTAAAATTGCTAATTTTTCTGCAACCAAACTACTCAAAGCTACACCCATTCCACCCATTCTAACGGCTAAATAGCAATGTTCACCGTATTTTTCAACTATGGGTTGACGATTTTTATCCATTCCCATTATCCCTGCCCACTCATATTCTATTTCTATGGACTGATTTGGAGCAATAATTTCAGTTAACCAGCGAATTAATTCGGCCTTAATAATTGGATTTGAATTGGATTCAGTGGTTTCTTCTTCTGCAAATTGCAAATTCCGAGCCCCACCTATTAAAATTCTAGATCCTAAGCTGCGAAAGTAAACATATCCTTTATCCGCATGAAATATTCCTCTAAATGGCAAATTGGGAATTGGTTTTGTCACCAAGACCTGACCTCTGGCGGGTGCAACTTGTATTTCTGGCAATAGTTCTTTGGTATAACCATTGGTGCAAATTATAAGTTCTTTGGCTTCGATTATTGCGTTGTTGTCTTTTAGGTGAATTTGCCATTTGCCAGAGTCTAACTCTTCAAACTTGAGAACATCCATGTTCTCAAAAAATGAAACCCCAAGAGACAAAGCATGATTTTTGACCCTTTCTACCAGCAAATGCGTTTGCAATGCACCTTCGTTTTGCGCAAAAATAGTCTGTCCAAAAACATTCATATTCAATGACTTTGAATTCCGAATTTGAAAAGATTGACCGCCATGTACATCAAACAACCGTGAATTAATTTCATCTAATCGCAAAGAAATTGCTTCAAAAGAGTCGGATTGATCTGTTTGAAATATTTCATAACCACCAGTGGGATCAAATCCAATGGAAGTTGTTCCATATGTTTTAAGTAGATTGTTCAATCCTTGAAAACGCTGTTCATATAAATGAATGGCGTTATCCATACCCATATTTTGGGCATCATCAAGAATTTCACCCGCAGAACCAAAGCAAGCAAATCCTGCATTTCTAAGACTCGCGGAAGTACCAAATTGCTGTTTGTCTAAAACCCAAACTGCGCGATGTGAGAATTTTTGTTTTAGTTGTATTGCAACTTGCATCCCCACTAAACCAGAACCAACCACCACTATGTCTGCTTTGTCAAGCCAGCGTTGCTCCCAGAAGCTGATTGTGGAATACATCAATTTAGCTTAGACGGTAATGTGTGGTGGTAAATGGTATTGTATTCAGAAACGCTACCCCAATGTTCACCATTAACCCCTATTTCTGCATCTGTTACAGTACCCATTTTCAAATATTCGATGTCGAAATCTGCCAATAATGCCTCAAAAGAGGCACAATTTTGAGGTGTTACAGAAATCACAACACGGCTTTGTGATTCACCAAAAAGCCAAGCGTCTAGTCTAAAAGACTGATCTGTGCAAATATCAAAACCGAGCTTTCCTTGCATAGCAGATTCAGTACAAGCTGCAAACAAACCACCTTCGCTTATGTCATGAACAGATTGCGCCAACTTAGAGACGGCCAATTTTTCAAGAAACTGGTGTAAAACAAATTCCTTTTCTAAATCAAATTCAGGACAATTTGAATATTCAATATTTAATATTTTAGAAGTGTATTGTGCACATCCAATGTCATTTTTTGCAGCACCCACCATATAAATTATGTCGTTTACGGATTTAAAATCCATACTCATAATTTGTTCTTGATTCTCAATTATTCCAACCATACCGATTGTTGGCGTTGGAAATACAGCTTGTCCAGATGTACTTTGATTGTAAAAACTCACATTTCCACCGGTAACTGGAGTATCAAACTTTCTACACGCCACACCCATGCCTTCAATGGCTGATTTAAACTGGAAATATACTTCTTCATTGTATGGATTACCAAAATTCAAGCAATTGGTTATTGCCGTTGGAATACCACCTGTGCAACGAATATTGCGTGCCGCTTCACTCACTGCAATTTGAGTACCTATATTTGGATCGGCATGAACGTATCGGCTATTGCAATCAACCGTAAGAGCCAAACTTTTTTCAGTGCCTTTAATTTTAACAACGGCAGCGTCTGATGCACGATTTGTAGACTGGTTTATGGTTCCCACCATGCTATCGTATTGATTAAATACCCATTTTTTGCTGGCGATATTTGGCAATGACATCAGTGTTTTTGAAATTGATTTTGCCTCTTCTAAAGTGCAATCTTTTACGTTTTGGATGTCAAATTTTGCAATTTCCGCAAAATATTCTGGTGTTTTCCAACTTCTTTGGTATATCGGAGCACCCCCACCTAAAACCAATGATTCCGCTGGAATATCTGCCTCTAAGACACCATGCATAAAATATCTCACATGTTGAGTATCGGTAACAATGCCAATTTCGGCATACGTTAATTCCCATTTTTGGAATATAGATTCAATTAGTGCTTCTTTTCCTTTTTCAACAATCACCAACATTCGTTCTTGACTTTCACTTAGGAGCAACTCCCAGCCTTTCATATCAGATTGACGCATTGGTACTTTGTCTAAATGAATATCCATTCCCACACCAGATTTGGCGCTCATTTCGCTGGTACTACAAGTAATTCCAGCTGCACCCATATCTTGCATACCTACAACAGCACCTGTTTCAATGATTTCCATTGATGTTTCAAGTATCAATTTCTCCCAGAAAGGATCACCCACTTGAACTGAAGGCAAGTCGTTGATTGAGTCTTCGCTCATGTCTTTACTTGCGAAAGCAGCACCATGAATTCCATCTTTACCAGTGGCAGAACCAAATATATAAACTGGATTTCCAGGTTCACCTGCTCCGGCAGAAATACTTTTACCTACCCCCACTATACCCACAGACATGGCATTTACCAAATTATTCTGTTCATAGCAATCGTCGAAATAAACTTCTCCGCCAACAGTAGGAATACCAAATGCGTTCCCATAATCACCAATGCCTTTAACAACACCATTTGCCAACCATTTGGTGCGATCGGTGTTGATATTGCCAAATCGCAATGAGTTTAATTGAGCAATGGGACGCGCGCCCATGGAAAATATATCTCTATTAATTCCACCAACGCCAGTGGCTGCACCTTGATAAGGTTCAATGGCGCTTGGATGGTTGTGACTTTCAATTTTAAAACAGCAAGCAAGACCATCGCCAATATCTACAAGACCCGCATTTTCTTCACCGGCTTCTGCGAGCATCATTTTACCTTCTTTGGGTAATTTCTTAAGCCAAACTATGGAATTTTTGTAGCTACAATGTTCGCTCCACATTACAGAATAGATAGACAATTCTGTAAAATTGGGTTCTCTTTGAAGGATTTCGCAAATTTTATCGTATTCTTCTTTCAGCAAACCAAGCTGAAGGGCCTGTTCTAACAAGGATGAATTCATCACTACAAATGTAGTAAGTATATTGATTTAAAGAATAAAAAAAATAAGGGGTTATAAACGAATTGTAAACGATTAACGCAGCAACATTATGGCACCTTTAACCGTATTTCTGCGAATTCTGTCCCCCACTTTTTGTTCATAGCGATAAATGAAGGGATAATTTCCAGACATACACAAATCGCCATTGGAATCTCCGTACCATCGGAAAGTGCCATCTCTTTTGCTGTCGTATATCAATTCACCCCATCTATTAAATATCTGAAGTAGAGTTGGTGTAATGTCTCTTCCTGAAATTTCAAAGTAATCATTTCTATCATCGCCATTCGGAGTAAATGCTGTGGGGATAAAAACATCACAGAACCCGTCAGAAACTTTAATCTCCATCCAATCGGTTGCAGTACCACAAGAATTGGTTACGGCAACAGAATATACACCAGGTTCAGAAATATAAATTGAAGTATCATTGCTTCCATTGCTCCAAGTTACCAATGAATTCGGCCAATTTTGTGTTAGTAGAATAAGTGCACCTTTACAAATAAGGGTATCTGCAGGAAGTTCTGCTTGGGGCGTTGTACCATATTCCAATTCAATTGTATCTCTCCAAGAACAACCATTGGTGGTTACTTGAGCCCAATATAGACCTGGATTATTAACCAACTTAGGATTGTCTGAGGTACCGTCACTCCATTGTAATGTACCCAAAGCGGAAACAATTAAGTAATAGTCTTGGGCATCACAGATAACCGTATCACGCCCCAAATTAAACTTTGGTCTGGCGCTAATTATAATACTTTTTGTTGACGAATCAGGACAAAATGAATCTTTTACAACATACTTCACATTGTGATTTCCTGCAAATCCGAGAGTATATTGATTACCGGAAAAACTACCCGACGTGGCTGAAAACACTCCGTTATTGTTCACCGTAGTTAATGGAAAGGCAGGAGCACCTTCACATAGGGTGGCTGGCAAACCGCTGAAAGAGGCATCCACGTTGGGTTTTACAAAAATATAGACGGTATCTTTACTTTTGCATCCTTCAGGACTTTCTGCTTCGTGAATGATTGGGAACGTTCCGACCGTTGCGTAAGCATGGGTAATCTTTTGACTGAGTGTGGTAGTTCCATCCCCCAAATCCCAAGAAAAGCGAATTAATCCTGGGTATTTATTGTCGAAGACAAATGAATTTCCTGAAAAACACTGGATTGAATCGTTGATATAAATCCCTGAAGAAGGATTTGGTACTAATTTAATCCATAGAGACGCTGTATCCGTGCAACCAGTGCGCACATTATCGTAATAGGTCTCACTTTTGTATAAAATCTGAATTGCACCCGATGTGGTAAATGTTTTAAAGGGTTTGGGAATGGTTGAAGAATCTGAAGGGGAAAAATACCATGTGCGTGTATATGCCATTTTCGGCAAATTTGTGAGGGTGGTATTGTCTTGAAATTGAAAGAGGTTATTTTCTAAACACTGCGCGAGTAAATTATTTTTCTCTACTGGCTTGCTCTCGGGACGGGGAATAATTCTAACTGCGTTGGAATTGGTATAATTATCAACACAACCGTAATTTGGTGATGCGATTAAGGTTACTTGATAATTCCCCCCTTTATTATAGGTATGTTTAACATTTTTCCCAGTATCTTGTTTTCCATCTTGAAATAACCAAGTGTAGGTAATTCCAGAAAAAGAAGCGGTTGATTTATTTGTAAATGTTACCTCATTGGTTTTATCACAACTGTCATCAACAACAAAATCAAAATCCAAATTTAAATTATAGGTTTTAAATGAAAAAGACGCATAACTCGAAGTAAGATAATCTACACTTCCGCCCCCATCATGTTCAAAAACGGCCACATGATAAGTGGTATTGGGTTTTAATCCTCTTAAAACGAAACTGCTGGTAATATTATTCCAACAAGCATAATTGCCAGTGCCCAATTGTTGACCAGATGTAAATGTTTGAAAAGCAGTATAATTTGTTCCATCGGAAGGGACTGCATCTACAGCGGATCCTTCTTTTACCAACACCAAGCGCCAACCGCCATCTCCATTGGTCCAGCTAATTGTTGCTTGATTACACGCAATTGAAGAAGCCTTTGCATTACTTGGTGCACTAGTTGGTTCTGCTGCATGAACTGCATTTACAAAACCCACAATACTTACAACACACGCTATGACTCTTCTAAACATCATTACAAATATAACAATTATTAGACGAAAAATGTTCACATATTGTGGCCTAATGGGTTGGATAAATTATTGAACTCTCTGAAATAGTTGCTTGGTTGTTCATTTTTAAGAATAACTGACACAGAGTTACCACATCTTTAAGACAGTAATCCACAATTCGTTTAAGGTTGTTTTCTCTGTAATACACTTGTGCTACCATTGATCCATCGATATCGTCTTTGGGAGTTGGAATGCCAAATAAATTTGCCAATAGTTCGAGAGAAGTATAACTTTTAAAATCACCCATTTTCCATAATTCCATGGTATCTAAATGTGCAATTTCCCAAGGTTTTTTGCCCGCATTGTCTAACATAAGGGGTAACTTTATACCATGAACCAACATTCTACGGGACAAATATGGAAAGTCGAATTCTTTGCCATTGTGAGCACACAATCGGGAACGATCTGTACTAAAATACACTTCTAGCAAATCAGCAAATTCCCTCAGTAATATAGATTCATCGTCGTTGTAAAACGATTTCAGTCTGAGTATTGGATTTTGCGGATATCCCGTAATAATTCCAGCACAAATGCAAACAACTTTACCAAATTCAGCATAAATAGCAGATCTATCATACACATCGGCGGCCGAAATATTTTCCTTTAAAATGGATTTTGACTTTTTCTCCCACAAATGTTGCCATTGAGGAGACAAGGATGAAAAACTCGGTTGGGCAGGTACGGTTTCAATGTCTAAAAACAGTATTTTATTAAAATCCAATTGACTTAAAAGGTGCATAAAACAGAATATTTAATTTAATGAAAATCTGATTTGGGCTAATTTTATCTCAGAATAAACACTTAAAATACAAATATCCGTTCTGAATTTTAAAGAATGCGGAAAACTTCATTTTTCTTTTGGTCTTTTTTTAGTGATTTTCGCAATAAACTATGGAAGATAAATCCATCAAACGCAAAAAACCCTCTGCTGTACCGGGAATATTAAGTCTCGCATCTGTGATGTTTATTCTGGGTATTTTGGGAACGAGTATATTGGGATTCAAAGAGATGGGTAAATTTTGGTTAGAAAACAGCAGCATTGACGTTTATTTCCAAGATAACATCGATGAAAACTTTGTGAAAAAATTTCAAAAAGAGATGTCCAAAAAAACATGGGTAAACAAAACACAATTTGTGAGTAGAGAGCAGGGAATGAAAGAGATGGGCGATAAATATGACCCCGACTTTATGAATTATGTGGAATCGGTTACTTTGCCCTTGAGTTTAGAAATTTACCCAAAAGCTGAATACGCAAACACCGCTTTTTTATCGGACATAACGCATTATTTAAAGAAAAATCCAGCCGTTGAAGATGTGGTTTTTCAAAAAAATTGGTTAGATGCAATGACCGAAAACATCCGTAAAATCCAATTTGCCATTGGCAGTTTGGCCTTAATATTGATTGTTATTTCTATGATTTTAATTCAAAGTTCGGTACGGCTTGGCATTTTTGCCAATAGGCTAACAATCAAGAGTATGCAATTAGTTGGCGCTACAAATAGTTTTATCATTTTGCCATTTATCAAAAAATTTATTGGTTATGCTCTCATTGCAACCCCTGTTGCTGGTTTGGCTATTTTCGCCATATTTTGGGGTATCCCAACCATCTGGAATAATGAATTACAATTGTTAAAATCATTCACTGAACATTTAAAAATTGAACAATTAATTATACTTTCACTTGCAATTACTATTTTTGGAGTATCATTGGCTGCTTTCGGCAGTTGGTACAGTACGAGAAAGTTTTTGAAAACGAAAATTGAAAATCTATATTAATGAAAAAGAAAGAAACAACATTAAAAGTAAATAGCAGTGTTCCTGTGGAGCCAAAAACGATGCTATTCTCTAAAGAAAACTATATTTTAACAGGGGCAAGTTTGCTTGTTGTTGTTATTGGTTTTGTGTTAATGAGCGGTAAAACCGGTAATATTTATGATTTCCGTCGTACCACCCTCGCACCAATCGTTGTGGTAAGCGGATTTATTTTGGGCATTTATGCGATATTTTATCGTAAGAAATGACCTTTATAGAAAACCTAATCTTGGCGGTTGTTGAAGGACTCACAGAGTACCTTCCGGTAAGTAGTACAGGCCATTTAATGATGTTCCAACAGTGGATGGGTCTACATGGAACTGAAATGGACACGTATATTATTTCTGTTCAATTTGGCGCCATTTTAGCTGTTGTCGTACTGTATTGGAAACGCTTTTTTCAGGCAAATTGGATTTCATTTTACACCAAATTGATAGTAGGATTTATTCCAGCCGCAATTTTGGGATTTTTATTTGACGATTACCTAGAAGCCTTATTGCAAACACCCGTAATTGTTGGAATCATGTTGATTTTGGTAGGGATATTTTTGGTTTACATGGACAAGTGGCTTAAACCGGGTGAAAAAACGGTTGACTCCATGAGTCTTAAAGACGCTTTTGTTGTTGGAATAGTACAAACCATTGCCATGATTCCCGGAACGAGCAGAAGTGCAGCCACCATTGCAGGCGCTTTGGGGTGTAAATTAAGCAAAAAAGCAGCCACTGAATTCTCATTCTTTTTGGCCATTCCAACTCTTTCCGCAGCTGCAGGTTATAAGCTTCTTAAAAATTGGGATACACTCTCTGCCAATAATTTGTCGGACATAGCCATTGGCAATATCATCAGTTTTTTTACCGCTATTTTGGCCGTAAAATTCTTTATTGGTATTGTTCAAAAACAAGGTTTCAAATTCTTTGGAATATATAGAATTGTCATTGGAAGTATTTTTTTAATAACCCTCTTTATCTAAAGATTCCATTAAAACATAGTATATTTAATCTTTCTTGAATAATACCACATGAAAAAGTTTCAACTTGTATTGTTTTTTTTGTGTTCGCAATTTTCAATTGTATTCTCACAAAGTGAAGTTAAGATTTCTTTGGCTAGATTAAAATATCCTGGTGGTGGCGATTGGTATAGCAGTAAAACCGCTTTAAAGAATCTTGCCAGTTACTGCAATCGAAGTATTAAAACGAATCTAAATGAAACCGAGGCTGTGGTTGAGGTGAATTCAGATCAACTTTTCAACTATCCTTTTGTCTTTATGACAGGGCACGGAAATGTTGTTTTTTCAGAAATTGAAGCCAAAAATTTACGATTGTATCTTCAATCGGGTGGCTTTTTGCATATTTGCGACAATTATGGTATGGATCCATTTATAAGACGTGAAATCAAAAAGGTTTTTCCAGAATTAAGTTTTACAGAAGTCCCCTACTCACATCCAATATTTCATCAACAATTTGATTTTCCTCAAGGCTTACCAAAGGTACATGAGCATGATGGCAAACCACCAAAAGGGTATGGTTTGTTTTTGGAGGGACGTTTAATCTGCTTTTATGATTATGAATGCGATTTAGGAAATGGATGGGAAGACCCGGAAGTTTATAAAGATGCTCCAGCAGTTAGAGAACGCGCCCTAAAAATGGGTGCAAATATTGTGAAGTACGCTTTTACTGGAGAGAAGTAGGCTTCGGGCTTAGAGAGCCTCAGCCGCCAGCCTCAGCCCGATAGCAATCGGGGACCGGAATTTTACTTCTCAAGGATACCAAAAAGTACTTGATAACACATGTCTCTTTTTAACTTACACTGCAAAACATCCCCCATAAAAAAAGGCTGCCCAAATTAGGACAGCCTATATATTTCATTCTAATGTAAATATTATTTAACCTCTCTTACCCATACGTTAGGCACAGATGCTTCAAAGTAGAATGTACCTTTATTCGCTTCTTTTTCTGTTTGATAATGTTTTAAGAACACGTAAAAACTCTTGTTTCTAGGGTCATAAATCTTATAAGCATAGACATCTTTCATGTATAATGACTTTATCTGATTGTTTGCTTTATCTTCCGAACTATGCAAACCAGCAACCAAATAGAACCCTGGTTCTGGCTTCACTTTTGGAACAGGAGGCAAGGTAATTCCTGATGAGTCATTTCCTAAGCCAAAGGCTTCCATGTCTTCAATGCTTTTAACTGTTGCAGCTTTAAACTTGCGTACACTTTCTGACATCCCTTGTCCATCAGCTCCACCTTTTCCGTCGCTACCGCCTTCACCATCTTCGCTATCACCACCTTCGCCATCGTCTCCACTGCCATTTCCTTTTCCATTGCCTAAAGCACCAAATCCAATAGTGGTTCTAAATTCGTGCATAGGTCCTAACAATCCGTATTGTCTGCCAACAGGAACATTATAGGAGTATGAAATTTGAACATCATCATATATTTTCAATCCTAAATTATATCCCATTTGAAGTATGTTGTTCATCCCAACGCCCAACCAGAAATTCTCCATATAATAGGCACTAACATTGAATTGGTAATACATATAATCCCAATTGTACATTCCAACATTTACGGACGGTTTCAATTTGAATTCTTCTTCTAAATCAATGGCATACTCAAACATAAAGTTGGATTGAGACTGCAAATCGTATTTAGCAGTGTAGTTATAGTAGGAATAGTCGAATTGAGGTTTAGGCAATCTAGAAAATGAGAAACCCGCTTTATAGTTTTCTCCTTTTGCAAAGATAGAGGCCCTTAAATCTGCCCGAATAACTGGAGGGCTAAACATAAGTGCATTAATCCGTGGATCGTCGTTGTCGTAATAAATTGCCTTGGAAGCATCAAAGTTTTGGGAAAGAATACCCGCACTTACTCCTAAGCTAATTCTATTTTCACCGCCAAGACCTATTGAATAGGCATAGGTGGCATAGGCATTGTGTAATTCCGAAAATGCAATGGTCTCTTTCATATACATCAGACCAAAAGCCATATTCTTTTTAGGGATAGGTATGCCTACATTAAAAAGCGTATGTTGAGGAGAACCAGGAACAGCCGTAAATAATTTATTGTAGTACAAAGAAACAAATCCATTCTCACTATTGGTAATTGCGGCAGGTATTATCACAGATGGATCCATATAATATTGATCGATACGCGCACCCATTTGAGCTTCTAATGTACCGATAGTTGCAATAAATGCAATAATTGCTAATTTAATTTTTTTCATTTTTAACGGATAACTTGAATGAAGCCTTTGTAAGTAACACTGGTATCTCGATTCTTTATGTAGTAAAAATACACTCCATTGGGCAAGGGATTGCCTTTGTCGTCCAGTGCACTCCAATCGTTATGATAATTGGTGCTAGTAAATACTCTTTTACCTTGTCTATCAGTGATTACGATATCCAACATAAACACGTCTGGAATATCTATTAAGTTCCAAGTTTCATTTTCTTCATCTCCGTTGGGAGTAATAATATTTGGAATTTTCACCAGTGGTGGATCAATAATTCTAATGGTAACAGAATCCATATCAGGACAACCGTTAGAATCTAAAGCTGAAACATAGAATCGAACACTGTCCACCAATCTTTTCGTTTTCACCATTATTAGAGTAGAGTCTTCCAATAAATAACCTGGTGACCATTTTACATTTAAATATGCATTGGAAACGTACATTTTAGCAATTCTACCCCTATATATTATGGTATCATTGTGGGCTACAATTGAAGCAGGTGGATAGGCAAATACTTGCACTGAATCTTGAGCAGGACAAATGCCTTTGTTGAATACCGTAAATTTATAATTTCCGGTAACCCAAAAACCTCTAACTGTGGACGTATCTAAATCGTGCTGCCAAGAAACACTGTCACCGCCACCAACTTTAAAAATGGCCGTATCGCCTTTACAAAGAGGCATACTTCCTGACACAATTTGCCAGTTTACAATTGGTTTGTCTACCAATGAATCCAATGTTCTAACGATGGTATCTGAACAACCCAAACTTGAATAAATGGTATAGGTAACATCCCAAGGTCCAGAATTTAAATAAAAACTTTTGGGCGATAATGAAGCGGTGTCTCTATCTCCATTTCCAAATTCCCAAATTCTATCTACAATAGGATAATCAGAAGTAGAAGTAGAATCAATAAAGGCAATTGAATCTGGCACACAAACACCAGAATAGTCAAAATCAGCAACTGGTGACGGATGAACAATGAATGTTGTGGTTACACTGTCGTTGCAATCGTGAATGTTGTTAACCCAAAAGGTTACATCGAATGTATCGGGTCTTAAGTATGAATGCGAAGTACTTACAGCCGGTATTTCAAACGTACTATCACCCCAACTCCATCTGGATTCTTTCATGGTATCATAAATATCTACCCCATAATTGTAGTTAAATGTAAACTTATTCCAATTGAAGCATTGAATTGTATCGTTTGGATTTACAGAAGGATCCAACACAAAGGAAGGTTTTGGATTGTAGTAGGAACGTATGGGTTTAATGATAGAATCAGTACAGCCTGCTAAAGAAGAGCCCGATAATCTCAAATTGTAATTGCCCGCATTGGGTAAATAGTATTTAAAATTGGTGTCAGTACCGATAAATTTATTGTCTAAATACCAGAAATACAACATACTATCTCTGTTGGGATAACGATCAATCACGCGTCTAAGAGACGTAGAATCACCATTACATACTTCACCAATTTGAAATGTTGGAGTGGGTTTAGGATGTATTCGGATATTTACAACGGTATCGTCGAAACACAAATCTGTGGTACGAACTCTTAATTGAATTTTATACGTTTTGGTTTGGGTGTAGGTATAATTGGTAATCTTATTGGAATCTAAAATTATTGGGGCTACTCCGAAATTAAAATTCCACAAATATTGATCTATATTTCCACCAAAACTCACGATTGATGGCGTGGCATTTGCTTCTGTGGTTTCACCAATACAGAAATTACTTAAGTTAGGGATGGCAATAGGCTTGGGGAAAATGGAGACTGTTTTAATAGGCTGTGAATCAATACAACCCACTTCAGTTTCGACAATAATTTTAAAGAAATTGGGCCCTGCGTGCGCATTTTGGA
This sequence comes from Chitinophaga pinensis, assembly GCA_945860565.1. Taxonomy (GTDB): domain Bacteria; phylum Bacteroidota; class Bacteroidia; order NS11-12g; family UBA955; genus VMCP01. The sequence continues at coordinate 17,226 of CAMAQS010000023.1, forward strand.
ACAAATAAGATTTATTAACTTTTTCATCAACCACTCTCAGCCCTTCATAATCCCATGTCCATTTAATTACTTTATTTGTTGACGATGGATAAGGATTAGGTGTATTATTTGTAACTAAAATGGTTGTATTTGGAGGAGTTTCACATTTGTCCACAGCATCAATTAAAGGTTGCGGTTTCCCATAAATCACAAGATCACGAACATCGGAAGCAACGCACCCTTTGTTTGTAGTTCTCTGAGCAACCACTTTGTAACTCCCTGGAGTAAACACAATTTGTTTAAACGTATCAGACGATGGCACAGGATTGGTAATACTCTGAGTCGGTTCGGGGGTTAAACCCTGAATTCTCCATGTCAAATTGTTCACTAAATCACCATTGGGATTGGTTATAGGGTTAGAGATGTCATAGTTGTCAATCATCCAAAAGCGTTCACCTTCACATACTGTCGGATCATCAAATGTATCTGCACCATTGTGAGGGTATCTATAAATTTCAACTGGGTTAAAACCAACCAATCTAGGTGAAACACCCACTGTAAATTGGAAATTCCCTACATCCGGATTGTTTGTTGCATTGGTTACACGCAAGGAAACGGTATAAGTTCCTGCGCGGTTATAGATGTGTGCAAGGTTTTCATCAGTGGCTGCGTTAAACGTTTTTCCTTTTGATGTTCCCGTAAGAGCTTCATCTCCAAAAGTCCACAGAAAAGCCGCATTTTTGCGATTGGTAGTAAGGTTTGTAAATTTAATGGTATCGCCAGTACATCTATTGAGAAAGTCAAAAGAAAAACTCACAAAAGGATCTAAGCTTCCCAAAGAATTAGCGCCACCCAAGTAAACCAATGCTCCTTTTTTATTCCCTAAAACAAAATAATCTAAATTATTCGTAGGGCTAGTGGTTATGCTGCCTTTTCTGGCCTTTGTTCCACCTTCTTTTCTTTCGTCCCAAGCGGCAACTCCATTACTGCGTAACAATTGCAATTTAGGAGCATCATATACATGATCATCGGTTGAAACTGAATCATAATAAAAAGTAAGTTCATATGCATTGGTTGCTGCAGAACTTGCAGAAGAATTCAAAAACCAATGGTGTAAAAGAGAAATGTTTCTTGTGTCGCCCGGTAAAGCAACAGTAAAAGTGGGCGCAGTGGGTACAAATTCGGCGTAATACCAATGATCTGCGACAACACTTTGATTAAATCCTTCTAAAACAACAGGTCTATAATTGGTTCCTGAACCAATGGCCCAGGTAAAACTTTTTGATGTATTTGCATTGTGGTGCATATAAAAACCCGGTTGAACAAAACTATTAACATGACCGTAATTTACCGTTGCATTGGCTAAAAGATGAAGCTGAACATTTGGTTTATCTACCGTAATTTTTCCATTTAGCAAAGACAAAGAATCACGGATATTCAACACACCGGCGGTTCCAGAAAGTGTTAAATTGATTCCACTTCCCACCATCCTCAATGAATTCAAGCTAACAGAACCAATTGTATTGATAGTTAGATTGATGGTTACGCTCGATATTTCACTGTAAGTTCCTGCAGCGATGGTAATATTGTCACCCGCTACTGAGACGCTTAATGCTTTTCCAACCGTTTTAAAGGGATTTACTAAATTCCCTGCATTTGCGTCATCACCAGTGGTGCTAACAAAGTAGGAAGCTGCGTTAACATTTCCCCACGCAAAGCAAGTCAATAGGATTAGGGTAAACCAAGACTTCATTTTTATACTATACATTTCTTATTGTTAAACTAAATAGACCGATAAACTAGTCAAAATGAGTGATGAACATTCATTTCGTGAGATAAATATGACAATCCCAATACATTAGAAGGGCAAATCGTCCATTTCAGCACTTGCGGAAGGGGCAAATGGATCTGTGATATTTTCTGTATTCTCAAAAGGGTCATTTGCATTTTGGTTGGAAGAATTAGAAGGACTTCCATTATTTGAACCAGTATTTGCACCCGGTCTATCTACTTTCCACGCCCTGATATCGGTATACCAACGACCATTGTATTCGCGGCTTTCGATATCCATTCCAATATTAATAAACTCACCCATTTGAATGTTTGAGCTTGAAATTTTAGCTCCCCATACAGAAAAACAAACTCTTTTGGGATATTGTCCCTGAGTTTCAATAATATAGTCTTGTTTTTCCCAAGTACCGTTTTTACCTTCTCCAGTTTGTTTTGCAAGGATTTGTACAATTTTACCTGATAACTCCATTGAACAAATTTAGTATTTTCATATCAATATAAAAATACAAATTCACAGACTTATTGCATACCGCCTTGATTGCCGTCTTGTTTTAAGTCTTCGTTCTTGAGTTTTATTTCTTTTGGTTGGTCTTTTTCGGAAGTGATTTTACCAAAAGTATATTCGAAATTGATTCTAACACCCCAAACATTCAACTTCCTTCTCTCATAGAATTTAAAGTCTAAACCTTCATTTTCTGTCTTCAGATTAATTATTGGGGTAATTGGATTGTCAAAACCGAACCCAAGTCCTCCCTTTTTGTTTTTGAATTGTTTTTTAAATCCAATCATGTGAAAGAGCCAGTTCTGAGAATATCCTTGCAATGAAAAAGAAGGAGCATTTACTCGGGCAAATGCTTCCATCATCCAATTTTTACTTATTTTATAATTACCCCTTAAACCAGCGCTATATACAATTCCTTGGGTAGAAAGTCCTGCAATGGCACCTGTGTCAATAATGCTACTGATGTTAATTAAACCAGCCCCTCCATTAAAGAACAACATCCAATCTTTCCCTTTAAAATTGACATTTAAATCAAAACCATTGGAAATATTTTTACCAATGTTTCCGTAAGTGGTAGTGTACACATTATCAGAAGTTACCGTACGATATGTTTCTATCGCATCCGATAATCGTTTGTGGTACACATTGATTCCATAACCACCAACTTTGGTGTAATTCCCAAAAGACAATTCAACATTGTCGGAAATTTCGGGAGATAAATATGGGTTCCCGGTGCTTATATTTAATGGATCACTGAAGTTGGTATATGGATTTAAATAAAATAAACTGGGTCTTTGAATTCTACGATTGTAATTTAGACGCACGTAGCCGCCTTGACCTATTTTTTTGGAAATATTCACCGATGGAACTAGATTTTTATATGGTTTTCCGGTAAATTTACTGTCGGCCGGTTTCAACAATTCTCCACCAAATTGCGTCAATTCATATCTGGTTCCAACTCGTACAGAAATAGAAGTACTCAAATTATAATTAAACTGCAAATAACCAGCATACACAAACTGATGGTACTTAAACGTATTGTTCCTGAAATCGATTGATTTAAACTGATTCGAAACATAATCAAAACTATCAAAATGATAATCCGATTCTACAAACCTTAAAATACCTTTAATTCCAATTTCAGTGGTTAATTTTTTTGTCAATGGTTCAGTTAAATCCATTTGCATTGAATATTCTCTATTTACACCTTCGTTTAAGCTTTCTTCTTTCCAAACAGAACTTCCCAAAAAATTATCTCTATTTGCATCATACCGATCATTGCTAGACCCTTGGGTTGCAAGGCCGGAAACAGCAAATTCCCTACCTGTTTTTTTGAATTTTCGCCTGTAATCGAATCCAACATCGTAACCAAAGTCCGCAGTTAATCTATCTGTTTGTTGTGCCCAAAGAAAACTTAACAAACTGTCTTTCTCTCCAATTTGCGTTTTCCATGAATTATCGGTACTTCTCCATCTAGAATTCACAGACAAGGTAAGCACCAAAGAATTCTTATCATTAAATTGATGGTCTATATTAAAAGAAAGTCGCGGCCCCCCACCCCAATTGGTTTGATCCGTGTTTTGCACCATATTCAATTTAACACCATTGGCATCGGTATTTAGTCGATCAGTATAAACATCACCCCAACTTCTCCAAAAATGACTCCCCAACATAATTGACAGGTTGGTTTTGTCCAATTGCGTGGAAAACTGTCCACCAACATTGGCACTTCTTGTGCCCAAACCCGCACGAATATTGCCAGAATTCCCTTTAATTTTTTTATTTTTTAGGACAATATTAATGATTCCTCCAGAACCTTCGGCATCGTATTTGGATGAAGGATTTGTAATTACTTCAACGCGTTCGATGTCATCGGCACTCATAGATCTCAATGCATCGGCTGGGCTTCCAGACAAAAGGCCTGAGGGACGTCCATTTATCAAAAACATGATATTTCTATTTCCACGCATACTCACATTGCCGTCCATATCCACTTCAACCATAGGTACTTTGGCCAATAAATCGGACGCTGAACTTCCTTTACTTGTAACATCGTCTGCTGCGTTGTAAACCAATTTATCGGCTTGATTTTCAATCAAATTCCGATTTACATTAATTTCAACCGCTTGTATTTTCTCTGAAAGAGTGTCTTTTTTATTCCGTACCGACGAGTCTGTTTGCCCTACTAAAGAGCAGAAATTCAAAAAGATAAACCCAATAAACGATTTTTTCAATATACTCAACTTCATTATTACAATTTTTATTAATTTGACCTCATGGCCTCAACTGGATTAAGATTGGCCGCAGATCTAGCGGGTAAAAACCCGGCCACCAAACCAACCACCACAGATGTTACAACTCCAAGCATGGCATCATCAAACATAAGGGACAACTGAATATCAGAACCCATGCTTTGTTTGGCAATAACGTCTAACAAAGCCATAACTCCGGCTACAATTAAGAGTCCAATTCCACCCCCAGCGATACTTAACCAAACGCTTTCTAGAAGAAACTGTGAGCTAATGAACCAATTTTTTGCACCCAAAGCTTTTTGAATTCCGATTTCTCGTGTTCTCTCTTTAACTGAAACAAACATTATATTGGCCACTCCAAAACAACCGACAACCATTGCAAAACCGCCAATAATAATACCAATAAGCCGTATTTGCTTAAACAAACTCGAAATGGCATCGGTAATCATAGACATTTTATTCACGGCAAAATTCTCTTCTTCTCCAGGTTTCAATCTTCGGTATTGGCGCATTAACCTTGCTACATCTATTCTCAAATCCTCCAAGGAAACGTCTTGTTTTGCTTTAACCATCACTTGCGCATCTTCACTAAACCGATAGGACATAAATGCGATGCCCCATTTTGATGGCGCATAGACAATGTCATCTGAGCTATTGCCAATCATACTGCTTCCTTGCTTAGCACAAACGCCTACAACTTTTGCCAAAGCGCTTCCGACTCTAATTTCTTTACCAATGGGATCGTCGCCTTTAAACAGTTGTTCGGCAATATTTCCACCAATTATAACGACGCCTCTGCCATTTCTACTTTCTTCGGGAGTAAAATAACGACCATCGACAATGTCAACATCTTGAATGATTGAAAAGTCATGAGAGATACATTTTATTGAAATATTTTGAAGAGCTGTTTCTTTAAATTTCAAATTAAGATTAGAACTAAAAGTGTAAGCAATGGCGGTAACCTTGTCCTTTGGCATTCTTCCTTCTAAAAAATCTGCTTCTTCAGGTTTGGTGATTGGACGTTTCAAAAATTTCCACCAGGGGTAATTGTTTCCAAAATCATCCCAAGGCCATTTTTGCACAAACAAGACATCGGCTCCAAATTTTGAGAATTGGTTATTTAAACTTCTTTCTAATGAGTGCACCAAAGCATAAACAGAAACGATACAAAATATCCCTATTGTAATACCTAACACCGAAAGAAGGCTTCGCAAACGATTTTGGCGAAGTGCATTAAACGACATTCTAAAGGATTCAAAAACTGGTATATTTATACGCATCTTTATTTATCGCAAAATTAACATCCCCCCAAGAAATAATTACTTAATCTCAGGTTTCTTATCTTTTTTTCGTTTGAACGTATCAAACTCTCGACGGTATAGAATTCCCGTACCCAAAGTATTGCCCGAAACGCCGTTTGTTGTTGTGGTATTGTTTTGTTGAAGAATTAAATTATTGGAACGGGAGAATGCTTTCAACCGCCAGTTTTCATCGCTGGTTTTATATTCTAAATTAAAGTTAATGGGAACGGCAACGCTGTTAACCAAAACAGCAACCGTAGGATCATAATTTAAATCCAAACGAAGTCTATCGGATAAAAACCACTCGCTATTCACAAATAATTGGGTGTTGCTGTTGCCAGTTGTGTTGCGCACATCATCAATATTTACTTGAATTCGAGTGGGGATTCCATATTTCGTAAATAGGTCATTTACCACGGAACTTGCGATGGTCGAAACACTGTTTCCAGCAAAACCAGCACTACTAAACGAAGTAGAAGATGGCGCAGAAGCACCCGAAAACGAAGGCGGAAGGAAATTTCCAAACAACAACAAGGCAACAGATTGCCTCATCGTTTCATCTTTGTTGGCACGAATTCGCTGAATAACAGAGTTTACTTCAGAAGAGGAAGCACCTGTTGTAGATGCCAAATCTGGGGCTTCAATATCGAACGTGATTTGTGGTCCAAATAAATTTCCCTTTAAATTAAGCGTGCTCACAATTTTAGTTGTAGGATATGAAGCACCCGTATTTCCGGTGGAAATCATAAGTGTAGAGGGAGAAATTTTCTTTTCAAAACTTCCAGAAATGTCTACTGCGCCATTAAGCGCATCTCCATCCCACAAAATATAGCCCCCTTTGTTAAGGCTAATCTTTTTTAATAAATTAATTCCAGGAAGAGAAAAGGCATATTCACCAGATTGTATGGTGTATTTTCCGTACAAATAAAATTTCTCATCTCGATCGTAAATCATTTTCAAATCGCCTTCCCCAAAACCTTTAATGATATCGCCCAGTTTTTTGTCGATCACAAATTGCACTTCGGCATCTGGAGTAGCACGAATATTTAAGGTAATTTTACCCAAAGCATCATTTTGCACTACCTTTTTTTCTTTTGGTTCTTTCGCAATATCAATTTCTCTTTTTACAAAAACCACCGAACCCGACAAAGTATTGTTTGTAGAAGTTGGATACTGAATAAACAACTTGGTGCGTTTTCTAGTTGTTAAACTTATATCCATATCAATTTCTGAAAACAAACCAAAAATCCTACATTTACCATCAGCATAGGCCGTTCCATAAAACAAATCATTCATACTTTCAGTGGTTTGCAATACTTTCATGTTTCTCAAACTATCCAATTTCAAATCCAATGCAAAATCCTTGAATTTATCGTGTGTCAAAGCCAAGTTCATCCAACCAAAATTGGATTTGGTTTCATCGTAAAACTTTATTGGACGCATAGTGTACAATCCAGTTTCAGTAATTTTAAAATTCCCTGCTAGGGAAAAACTTGTTCCAAGATAATCTACACCCAGCTGAACATTTGAGGTAGAAAGCAAACCTACAACCTTTGGGTCGGTTGATTTTCCAGAAATACGTAAATTTCCACCCAGAGTTCCAGATTTAAAGGTTACAACATCTCTCAAAAAAGGTTGAATTATATTGATGGTTGTTTTCTGTGGTATCTCGCCCAAAATATCAATTTCCGGATCATTGTTGTTCTTAAATTGTACAAGTCCAGTAAATTTTGTTTTGTTTAACGGTCCACCACGAAAAATGGATGACAATTGAATAACGCCCTTTTTTGGAGTTCCATCCGCCGATACAGAAAGATTGCCATAATCAAAGTTGAAATAACGAATTCGATTGATTCCCAACTCTCCCAAATATTGAGTTCGGCCCAATAAACCATTAAAGCTAACCCTTCCATTCGCTGCAAATGTTAAACTATCGAAAGTGTGTTCAGCAAAAAATGGAATAAGCACCATTGGTGTAATGTTGCCAAAATCTAGGTGCAAGGTGTCTGCCGATCTCTCACTTATAATGCCATCTAACTCAATAAAGTAATCTTTATCTGCCATGAAAAAATCATGGACTTCGGTACCATAATTTTTGAAATCAATTCTCGCATTTTTATCTAAAACCCATTTATTCCCTAAAAGTTGTAATACGGTGTTATCGAACTTAAAGTTGGATAAATCCTCCTTCAACTGACCTTTGCCATTTAAATTCAAGGCATATCGCTTTCTTTTCTCAGAAATAGCCACAGACAAATTATACATTCCGTTGACAATTTCACCTGAAATGCCGAGAGTATCATAAAGTGTATTTTGTGCTAAAATATAGGGCGAGGTAATTTTTGCTTTTAGGGGGGATGAACTTAGAGGTTTTATCAAAGAAATTCGCGTTTTTTCCATGTAAAACAGCCCATATTCAACAGAGAAAGGTCCAATGCGCAAATTACAAACATTCTTTCTTGCAAAATAATTGCCTTGAATTGCCACAGGACTTAAATGTAATCCGGGCATAAAAAATGCGCCAATCCAAGCCGTTTGCGGAATATAAACATCCACATAAACAGAATCTTTAAATTTAGAATTGGCATCATGGAATTTGTCTGGAGCTACACCGTGTAAAAAATGTTGGACCCAATCAACTGATTTGGTGAATTCCAATGGCCCTAATACAGATCCATCTATCCAATCCCCCTTAAAAACAAGACTTTCGGTCGAAACCCTTTGAATAGATTGGTTTTTTAATGAAAACTCATCCTTGTTACGATGAATGCGAAAATTGGATAATTGTACGTCCCCTGTCAGTTTATCCAAATCCTGCCCTTTCAAATTTATATTGGCAATACCACTAAAATCAAAAGGAAGCGTATCAAGCCCCAATGCATAAATATCGATTTTCTTAATTTCTGTTTGGATTGAAGTGCTGATGCTATTTGTGAAAATATTTGAGGCATGAATATCTGCATTTAGCGCAAATGCTGTATCATCCGATTTGAGCATGGCATTCAATTCCCCTTTGTTTAATGCTCCATTCAAGGCAAAATTTGAAACTGCTTTATTTTTTATGTTAACTTTTTCAAATAATAATTCAAATTCTGAACTCGCCTTTTCATCAAAATTCTCACCGATCGCATAAACCGTCGCATTAATTTGTCCAAATTGATTGAGGCTCGGGCTAATTTTATTCGGTTCAAATCCAATTAATCGGCCGTCAAATTCATAATTCAAATGGTTTTCGACATCAGAGTAATTTATATAGGAATATCCATCAAAAGCCCCACAATCTGTGGTTATAAGTCCATCAAAATTCAAATCCCCCATGGGAACAGTCAGTTTACCAAAAAGCAGTGCATTGCCAAACGGTTTAAGATATTCATTCCAAGATTCAACTTTGAACAATTGCGCTACATCCGCTTGATTGATTTCTGCACGTTTAAAATCCATCGTGTTAACGATATTACTTACATTCGGGATACCTGCTAGAATATAGTTGGCTTCCAAAATAGAACCATTTGAAGTAGTTACCATGAAATTATTGGACTTTAACTTCGCCAATGGGCCCTTTAATTTTGCAGTCACATTCAAGGATATTGAATGATCTTTAAACCAAGGACTAAAAGAAGCAAAGTCATATAACCTAATTTTAGAATTTAGAACATTAAACTCAAAGATTGCGCGATGGAAATAATCTAATTTAAAGTTCCGACTACTCCAATCCATTGAAAAATAGGCATTAATATCCGATTCGCCGGTTTGAAGTTTCATATTCTTGAATTCTAACTTTCTATTTTTTAGAATCCCATTGGCACTTAAATGATGAATATTGCAAGCACTTCGTTCAATGGTCTGTAAATGTTTTACATCGAAATTAATGGTACCATCTTTTAGAACATTGACGGATGGAATGGTTGCATTTATCTGATTGTATCGAATATAATCCGGATTAAACTCCCCTGCTTTAGAGTTTTTGTTTGCATTGTTTCCGTAAAAAAACGTGTATGAACTATGAAAAAGAGATACGTTTTGTATTTTAATTTCCCATGGTGCGCCCGTTGATGCTGAAGTATCTTGACCAAAATATTCTTCAATAAACTCATAGTTTAATTTTGTTTCGCCGGCGTACTGTCCCATTTTGATTTTCAACTTAAAAAAATCCATATTGTGAATGTTAACAACATGCTTTCGGATTTCAATACTTGGTATGCGAAAATCCAGGGTTCGAGTATATAAAATGGTGTCGTTATGTTTGTCTAAAACCAAAAGATGTTCAAAGTGAAAATTTCTCAAAAAATCAATTTCCACACCTTGAATTGAGACCTTGGTTCCCAATTTTAGTGACAGTTCATTGGCAAAATACTGGGCAAGACGTGTTTGAACAACTCTGTTACGAGTAAGAACAGCCACAAT
>CAMAQS010000024.1 GCA_945860565.1 Chitinophaga pinensis
CTGAGTAAAGGAGCAAAAGTGCAAGCTTATGACCCTGAAGCCATGGAAAATGTAAAAGAAATTCTAGGAGATAAAATCGTCTTTTCTGAATCAAGTTATGCAGCATTAGATGGTGCTGATTTCTTGGTAATTGCAACAGAATGGCCAGAATTTAGAACACCTGATTTCATGAAAATTGAATCCAAACTAACAGATAGAGTAATTTTTGATGGACGTAATTTGTTTGATTTAGAACTGATGTCTAAAAATAAATTCGTTTATTATAGTATTGGACGGGAAGATATTAAATGAAAAAAGAACGTATATTAATTACTGGCGCTGCAGGGTTTCTCGGTTCTCATTTGTGTGATCGTTTTATAAAGGATGGATATTCTGTTATAGGAATGGACAATTTAATTACAGGTGATCTTAGAAATATTGAGCACTTGTTTAAATTGGAAGATTTTGAATTTTCACACAACGACGTTAGTAAATTTGTGCATATTCCCGGTGATCTAAAATATATATTACATTTTGCTTCGCCTGCTAGTCCTATAGATTATCTAAAAATACCAATTCAAACGCTTAAAGTTGGCTCGTTAGGAACGCATAATTTGCTCGGTTTAGCCCATGTTAAAAAGGCAAGAATATTAGTTGCCAGTACAAGCGAAGTTTACGGTGATCCAACTGTTCACCCACAAACAGAAGATTATTGGGGTAATGTAAATCCTGTTGGACCAAGGGGCGTTTACGACGAGGCAAAACGTTTTCAAGAAGCAATTACTATGGCTTATCATACCTATCACGGTGTGGAAACCAGAATTGTAAGAATTTTTAACACCTATGGTCCAAGAATGCGTCTGAATGATGGTCGTGTTTTACCCGCATTTATGGGTCAAGCATTGCGTGGTGAGGATTTAACAATTTTTGGTGATGGTAGTCAAACCCGAAGTTTTTGTTATGTCGACGATTTGGTTGAAGGAATTGTGAGACTATTAAAAAGTGATTGTGCTGATCCTGTAAATATTGGAAATCCAATGGAAATTACCATTGCACAGTTCGCAGAAGAAATCATCAAATTGACCGGAACGGATCAGAAAATTATTTTCCAACCGCTTCCAACAGATGATCCAAAACAAAGACAACCGAACATTTCTAAAGCTAAAGAAATATTGAATTGGGAGCCTAAATACACACGCGAAGAGGGTCTGAAAATCACATGGGACTACTTTAGAAGTCTGCCAAAAGAAAGACTATACGAAGAAGCACATCATAGGAATTTTAATTCTTAATTGACTTCAAGGCCAATTGGCCGCAAGCAGCGTCAATATCTTTACCACGACTACGTCTTACGTTTACAATTAAATGTTGTTTGGCAATGTTTTCTGCAAACTGGTCCAATCTACTTGTTGATTTATAATCGGCAAGTGTTATCGGATTGTATTCAATCAAATTTATTTTTGACGGAAACAATTTAGCAAACTTTACAAGTTCACGTTCAGATTCTGCATCATCGTTAACACCAGCTATCACTGTATATTCAAGTGTTGGTCTAATGCCTGTTATATCATACCAATAGTTTAGTGACTCGGCCAACAGTTCCAACGGATTACTGTCCGTTATGGGCATTATTTTTCTGCGTTTTTCATTGGTAGCAGCGTGCAGACTTAAAGCCAGATTTGTTTTAAATCCATCATCAGCCATCTTTTTTATCATTTTGGCAATGCCTGCAGTTGAAATGGTAATTCTACTTGGACTTAATCCTAATCCATCGATAGAAGTAACTCTTTTTACAGAATCAAAAACACTATTGTAATTTAGCAATGGTTCACCCATACCCATGTAAACGATATTGTCTAAGTTTTCCTTAAAATGTTCTTGGGATAATCTATTGAGAAGAACTATTTGATCAAAAATTTCACCTGCTGTTAAGTTGCGTTCCCTTTTTAAATAACCAGTTGCGCAAAATTTACAGTCTAAGCTGCAACCTACCTGACAACTAATACAAGCGGTTAATCTTGTTAAGGTAGGAATGAGTACACCTTCAACTTTATTGCCGTCGTGTAACTCAAATACGACTTTAATTGTTTTGTCGCGTGAAATTTGTGTTGTGCTAATTTTTATCGTGTGAAAACTAAACTTTTCGGTGAGGGTTTCTCTTAGTTCTTTTGATAAATTCAGCATTTCAGAAAAAGAAAACACACTTTTTTGCCAAAGCCACTGCCAAATTTGTTTGGCTCTAAACTTGGGTTCTCCAAGAGCAATAATTTCTTTTTCTAAATCTTCAAAACTTAAATCACGTATATCAATGGTTTGTTGCACAATTATTTTTTTCTAAAAAATATACTTATTGGAACGCCACTAAAAGAGAAGTTTTCCCTTAACTTATTCTCCAAGAATCGGGAGTAACTATCGGCAACATATTGCGGTAAATTGCAAAACAAAGCAAATGCAACACGTCGGCTCGGCAATTGCGTTGCAAATTTAATTTTGACAAATTTGCCTTTTCTGCTTGGTGGCGGATTTGATTCAATCAACGGTAATAGGAAGTCGTTCAGTTTATGAGTTGGAATTTTAGTATTCAAATTTTCATGAACTGAAAGGATTGTTTCCATCGCTTGGAAAATACGCTGTTTATTTAATGCAGAAATGTAAATGATAGGAACATCTACAAATGGAGAAATTCTTTCATTGATAATTTCTGTAAATTTTAAGTGCGTGTTGGTTTCTTTTTCTACCAAATCCCATTTATTTACCAAAATAACAATGCCTTTACCAAGACGATGGGCCATCCAAAATAGATTTAAATCCTGTGCTTCAATTCCCAATGTTGCATCTAAAATGATGGCTACTACATCGGCATTTTCAAGTGATCTAAGTGATCTCATAACAGAATAGAACTCTATATTTTCATGGACTTTGCTTTTTCGTCGGATTCCGGCAGTATCAATGAGAATAACTTCTTTCCCGTATGACTTATAGATCGTATCAATGCTGTCTCTCGTTGTGCCAGCAATGTTTGTTACGATGTTTCTTTCGTAACCCAATAAAGCGTTAATTAAACTACTTTTACCCACATTTGGACGTCCAACAATGGCAATTCTTGGATATTCTGATGTTTCATCTATTTCAGGAACGGGTATGTTCACTAAAACTTCGGCAACGGCATCCAGTAATTCACCTGTACCTGAGCCATTTGTTGCAGACAACTCATAAATATTTTCAAAACCCAAAGCATAAAATGCAGGCGCCTCTAAACGAAGTTTTTCGTTATCAACCTTGTTCACACATAAAAGTACTGGTTTTTTATTTCTATGTAAAAGTGTTGCAAATTCTTGATCCAAAGGATGTATATCAGATTGAACATCAACCATAAAGATCAATACTGCCGCTTCTTCTATGGCAATATGCACTTGTTCTCTAATCGCTGTTTCGAATAAATCGGCAGATCTAGGGACAAATCCCCCAGTATCAACAACAGTAAATTCAATTCCATTCCAATCGCTTCGTCCATAATGGCGATCTCTAGTTACTCCGCTAAAGTCATCAACAATTGCTTTACGTTCTCCTGTAAGTCTATTAAATAAGGTACTCTTACCAACATTCGGCCTACCTACAATTGCTACAATTCGACTCATACCGCAAAGATAGATAGAATTAACAGAATATAAGGTAGTTTGCGGCTTATTGTGTCTATAATTTAATCATTATATTAACTTTTCTCTAGCAGTTTTAATTGGCATAACTTTTGTTTATGGGGGATTATTAATTTTACCTTCAAATCATCATACAATTGAGTATTTTTGCAGTAAAGGTTATATATAACAAAGTTTAAGTTATTATTTTTGGTAACCACAGTTACCTGTTTTGTTCACACAGTTATTTGAATATCTGTGATTGAAGGGGCGAAGCAGTGAAATTTGTAAAATCATGATTATGTTTGTAAGTCAATTATTTTGAAGTTAAATAATATTATTAAAGTCGGTTTACTTGTAACTGTCATTGGAATAGTTAGTAGTTGTGGAAATCAAAAAGATTTGGTTTACTTCAATGGAATTAAAGACAGTACGCAAATAGATTCCGTTTTTTGGAAAGAAGTTAGAATTAATAAAGGCGATCAACTTTCTATAACCATTGCCAGTCTAAATCCAGATATTGACAATGTAATCAATAAAGCCAATTCAGTTGCCGGAAGTTCCAACCTTGGCGGGGAAAATCAATCTGGTTATTTTGTAACTGAAAAGGGATATCTGAATCTACCTAGAGTAGGGAATCTTATGGTTGAAGGGATGACACATGCTCAACTGGTTGACACATTGCAAATTACTTACAGAGAATTTACCAAAGACCCTATAGTTTCTGTTCGGTTGTTGAATTTTCGTGTAACAGTGCTTGGCGAAGTAAATAAACCTGGACAATTAACATTTAGCACTACAAATGTTGACCTTTATCAGGCAATTGGAAAGGCAGGGGATATTACCAACTTCGGAAGAAGAAGTGATGTTTTGTTAATCAGACAAACGGATTCTTCAAGAATTGTTAGACGACTTGACTTAACGGATCCGGCATTTATTAAAAGCCCTTATTTTCAGCTGCAATCGGGTGATTTAATCTATGTAGAAGCAAACAGAACCAAAAAAAATACGAGTAGTTTATCATTTCAGTTGTGGCCATTATTAACAAGTGGGGCATCTCTTTTAATTGCAATGTTGGGGTTTGCAACAAGATTATAATATGGCAGAGAACAATTTAAACAACTTACAAAACATAAAAACCAAAAGGAATCCTGGAGAGAATCCTGCATTTAATCCTTATGAAATTGTAAGAAAGGTTATTTTTCCTTTTTGGCCGATTTATTTAATCACACTCATTGCTGCATTTGTTTTAGGAAAAGTTTATATTAAGTTTCAAGTACCACGTTACCAAGTAGTTGCGAAATTGCTTTTAAAGGACGACGGGGGTATGGAGTCTAAAATATTAAAAGAATTTGACGTTTTTGCTGCACAAAAATCTGTCGACAACGAACTTGAGATTATACGATCTTCCAATGTGTCGTTAGATGTTGTCAGAAATCTAAATTCATATGTAAGTATTGTGCAAAAAGGTAAGCTATCGAGCTACACAATGCCCTTTAACTTTCCAATGCGCTTTGAAGCCATAAATGAAGATTCTTTAAAACCATTGCCAAGTGTGATTTTGAAAATATCAAACGATAAAAAGTACTTTTTCATAAATAATCAGAAATATCTTACTAAATCTCAATTGTTAAAAATTCATGGATATGATTTCTATCTGAATGTGGATTCAAGTTCATTGTCCTCAGTTAGCACAGAAACACTTTATTCAATTAGTATTAACTCAGTTTACCTTTCTGCTGTTAGGTTATTATCAGATTTAACCGCAGCACAAGTTGGTAAGAAAACAACCATTATTTGGGTTTCCTATACCAATCCAAGTATTGAAAATGCAAAATATGTTGTCAATGAAATATTGTCTGTATATACCAATGCAGCAGTAGCAGATAAACGCAAATCGGCCCAGTTTACGATAAATTTTATTGATGAAAGATTAAATCTCATTAACGGAGAATTGGACAGTGTAGAAAGACGTATTGAGCGGTTTAAAAAAGTCAATGGAATTGTTAATATTGGAACTCAGGCCAGTTTGTATTTGAGCTCTGTGAAGGAAATTGATACTAAATTGGCGAATATTAATTTACAACTTAGTATTTTAACAGATATAGAAAATTACCTCAATGGTAAAGGAACCAATCCAGGATCTGTTCCATCCGTAATTGGTTTTAATGATCCCATACTTTTAAATCTTTTGCCCAAACTATATGATTTAGAATCAGAAATTTCCAAGAGAAAGAAAATTTCAGGTTATAAAGATGAGGTTTATATTTCTTTGGAAGAAGAAATTATAAAATTAAAACAAAGTGTAAGAGAAAACATTCGGAATATTCGTTCAAATTTGAATTTATCTAAAATACAAACAACTGATGAATTGACAAAACAGAATGGATTGTTAAATGACATTCCCTCCAAAGAAAGGCTTTTAGTTGACATTAGTAGACAACAAAGCATAAAAAATGAGATTTATACGTTTTTGTTGCAGAAAAGAGAAGAATCGGCCATTTCTTATGCTGCCACTGTTTCCGATATCAGAATTATAGAAAGGGCATATGGCGGATATCAAGTATCTCCGAATTCTAAATTAATTTACGCCATGTTCTTTGCAATGGGTATTCTATTGCCTATGTTGATTCTATACTGGAGAATTCTTTTAAATCCTAAAATTCAATATCGAAATGAAATTGAACATCTTACTAATACACCTGTTTTGGGCGAGATTATGTTTGATGATCAAGGTAGAACCATCGTAGTTGGACTAAAAGATAGGAGTATTATTTCAGAATCTTTGCGTACTATCCGAACCAGATTGTCATATATTATGGGTGATAAACCCACCAAAGTAATTCTTGTAAGTTCTAGTATACCTGGAGAAGGGAAAACATTTCTTTCAGCTAATTTAGGAGTGAGTTACAGTTTAACTGGGCAAAAGGTATTGTTAATTGGTGGTGACATGCGTAAACCTACCTTGCACAAACTATTTAACATTCATACAAGAAAAGGACTAAGTAGTTATTTATCTGGGGCGCTTGAGTTAAGTGAAGTCATCGTTTCAACCGAATATGAAAATTTGTTTTTAATGCCTTCCGGGGTGATTCCACCGAATCCAACCGAATTGTATGAAAGCAAACAATTTAGTACAATGCTCGAAGAGTTAAAAAAACAATTTGGCATAATTATTATTGATTCTCCACCTTTGGGTTTGGTTTCTGATGCTGAATTATTGGCTAAATATTGTGATATCGCTCTTTTCGTTGTTAGACAAGGCAAAACTTTAAAAGGCGCTGTAACCGACGTTCTAGATACGGCATTTAACAGCAATATCTTTGGTTCTATGGCAATTGTATTTAATGGTATTAGGCCAAAAGGATTTGGAAAATATTCCACCTATGGATATTCTTATGGAGGGTATGGATATGGTGGATACGGGTATTATGGCAATGAAAATAAAAGAACCGGTTTTTTGCATAAAATCATGAAGTTTTTCAAAAGATCAAAGTAAGAATTGCCTTTTTTTTATAAAATGAAATTTAATTTTAACAGTTCTTACTTTAAAAAATTCTATAGTATTTTAAAATATAGATTTTTGGTTTTGGTAATTATTAGTACAGGGGTGGGTTTATTAGATGGTATTGGAATTGTAGCATTTGTTCCAATGCTAAAATCTGTCATTTCAAATACCCCTCTTGATATGCCTAAATCTATGCAGTCTATATTTGGACAAAATACGGGCCCATTTTTATCTAATTATAGAAATGTATTTTTTTTAATTATTGGAGTATTTTCTTTAAAGGGCATATTTGTCTGGGCGGAAAGTTCACTGTTGGCTATTTATCAACAGTTTTTTTTAAAAAAGTTGAGACTTTCGTTGATTGATGGTCTAACACAATTAGAATATCAAAAATTTCAAGAAAAAGGCACCGGAGTTTTTGAGAATTTAATCACTACTGAAATTGAACGGATTACATTCGGATTTAGAAGCTTTATTCAGAGTTTTCAATACATAATTATGGTAACAGTTTATTTTGTTCTTTCACTGTCTACCAATCTTAGTTTATCCTTGGTGTTGTTGGTTGGGGGGATTTTCGTCGTAATTATATATAAATTATTGCTTTCTAAAATTTCAAATAAATCGGCTAAAATATCTATCGACAATACTCAACTTCAAGGATTGTTAATTCAGTTTATCCATAATTTTAAGTATTTAAAGGCTTCATCCGCAGTTTATGGTTTTAAGCAAAAATTAGAAACTACCATCCATACCGTTGAACAAGAACGTAAAGCCATAGGAATTCGAAATAGCATATTTTTTGGCGTAAGGGAACCTTTGGTGGTTTCCATTGTACTGCTTATTTTATTTGTAAATTTTAAATTTATGAAAGTGGAGTTCTCTGTTTTGTTTATACTTCTCATATTTTTTTATCGTGCGTTGAATACACTTTCTTTATTTCAAAGTACGTATAATAATTTCCTTTCGTATTCTGGATCTCTGCTTAATGTATTTAATCAATTGGAAGAGTTTGACAATAATAATTCAAACCAAATTGATTCAAACGTTGGTAATTTGGAAGATGGAATTATGGAGATTACCCAAATTGATATCAAAAACTTGGGGTATTCATTTAATCAAAACGCAGTATTTGACAATTTGAGTTTTGAATTTAAGAATTCACATATTTATGGTGTAGTAGGTAAAAGTGGAAGCGGTAAAACTACTTTACTAAACATTATTAGTGGTTTGTATCGAAATTATCAAGGGGAGATTATTGTGAATAGTGACAAAGATCTTCGTTCTATTTCTCAAAGAAAATATAGCAAGAGCTTTGGAATCATTACCCAAGAGTCTGTAATTTTTGAAGATACCTTGTTTAACAATATTACGCTTTGGGATATTCCGAATTTGGAAAATCAAGAACGATTTCTTCAAGCTATAAAATTTGCCCAGCTGGAGGGTTTTCTAGAAGGTTTAGAATTAAAAGGTGAAGCCAAATTATCTGCAGACGGTAAAAACATAAGTGGTGGGCAGCGTCAAAGGATTTCAATTGCCCGTGAAATTTATAAAGGAGCACACGTTTTAATATTTGATGAGCCAACCGCGGCACTCGATGTAGAAACTTCTGCTTTTATTCGCGAGAAAATTGCGGAATTGCGAAATAACCATATTATTATTCTTGTCTCACACGACATAGATAATTTGGATTTTTGTGATAAATATTTAATGTTAAAAAACAATGGGGTTCGTGAAATTACGGATTTTAAAGAGTTATTAGAAATATATTCAAAATAGACATGTTAAAAGATTCCACTATATTAATTACCGGAGGTACTGGTTCGTTAGGCAAAGCTTTGGTTGCTCATTTGATGGAAAATCATAGAAATGAAGTAAAGAAAATTATTATTTTTTCTAGAGATGAACAAAAGCAATTCCAAATGGCTTTGGATTATCCTGAGAAAGATTATCCACAGATGCGGTTTTTCATCGGAGATGTGAGAGATTTGGATAGGTTGAAAATGGCCATGAAAGGGGTAGATTACGTAATTCATGCTGCGGCAATGAAACATGTTCATATTGCAGAATACAATCCGATGGAATGTATTAAAACCAACATCAATGGTGCTGAAAATGTGATCAATGCATCATTGGAAAGTGGCGTTAAAAAAGTTGTGGCACTTTCCACAGACAAAGCTGCAGCACCTATAAATCTTTACGGCGCTACCAAATTGGCTTCTGACAAATTGTTTGTAGCTGCCAATAATATTCGCGGTTGGAATCCAATCACATTTTCAGTTGTTCGATATGGCAATGTAATGGGTTCTAATGGCTCTGTTATTCCATACTTTTTAAATAAAAGAAAAGAAGGTGTTTTGCCAATTACTGACCCAACCATGACCCGTTTTAATATTAGTCTTGAGGACGGAGTAAACATGGTTATGCATGCCTTAAACAATGCTTGGGGTGGGGAAATATTTATTCCCAAAATTCCTTCCTATAGAATACTAGATATAGCCGAAGCCATTGGCCCAAACTGCGAGAAAAGAGTGGTTGGTATTAGACCTGGAGAAAAAATTCATGAGGAAATGATTACCCCTTCAGATTCATTTTATACCTATGATTTAGGTGAGTATTATACCATTTTGCCCGCTACACATAAATGGGATTTGAATGAATTCATTGATCATTTTAAGGCGACTAAAGTTCCTCTTGGATTTAAATATAATTCTGGAGAAAATGAAGATTGGGAAACAGTAGAATCATTGAGAGAGTTAATTAGGTTACATGTGGATCAAAATTTTAGTTTCGAATGAGCCATAAAGTAATTCCATACGGTAAACAATTTATTTCGGAAGAAGATATTCAGGCTGTAATTTCAGTATTAAAATCGGACTATTTGACCCAAGGTCCTAAAATTGAGGAATTTGAGCAGAAGTTTGCACAATATATCGGTGTGAATTATGCAGTCGCTGTTTCAAATGGAACTGCTGCCTTACATTTATGCGCATTGGCATTGGAAGTTTCTCCTGGACAAAAAGTAATTACAACTCCTATAACTTTTGCAGCATCAGCAAATTGTATTCGTTATTGCGGTGGAGAGGTGGTATTTTCAGATATTGATTCGGATACTTATTTAATTGATATTGAAGCCGTAAAGAAGCTTTTATCGGATTCACCCATTGGAACATATCAGGGAATAATTCCAGTTGATTTTGCCGGAAGAGCAGTGAATTTAGAAGAATTGCGAGAGTTGGCAAACCAGTACAACCTATGGATAATTGAAGATGCGTGTCATGCTCCGGGGGGATATTTTATAGATTCTAAAAACAATATTCAGCATTGTGGCAACGGCCAGTTTGCAGATTTGGCCATTTTTTCATTTCACCCTGTTAAACATATTGCGGCGGGTGAAGGTGGAATGATTACCACAAACGACATTGAATTATACAAGAAACTGTTAAAACTTCGAACTCACGGAATTACAAAAAATAGCGGAGAATTTGTAAATACGTTGGAAACAGCATTTGGAAAATCTGAAATACAAAAAAGCGAATTTCCATTATGGTATATGGAAATGCAAGAATTGGGTTTTAATTACAGATTAACTGATTTTCAAGCGGCACTTGGTCAAAGTCAATTAAGCAAAGCAACCGAGCGATTGCAAAGAAGAAGAGACATTGCAAAAATGTATACTGATGTGTTTTCAAGCAATAAAAAAATCATTCGTTCTTCAGGAGATATTGAAGGACACGCATATCATTTGTTTGTGATTGAAATTGAAAACAGAGAAGGGTTGTATACATTTTTAAGAACAAAAAACATTTTCGCCCAAGTTCATTATTTCCCAACGCATTTAATGCCATATTATGCCCAGTTTGGATGGAAATCGGGTGATTTCATTCATGCAGAAAGCTATTATTCTAATTGTCTTAGTTTGCCAATGTATCCAACAATGTCTGATGAAGATGTTAATTACGTAATTGACAATGTACTTTCGTTTTTAGGTGAATAACATTTGTATTATCCCAGCTAGGGGAGGAAGTAAACGCATCCCCCGAAAAAATATCAAGGAGTTTAATGATAAGCCAATTATTGCCTATGCCATAAAAGCGGCAATAGAATCAGGACTTTTTAATGAAGTTATGGTTTCCACTGACGATGAAGAAATTGCCGAAGTCTCAAAATTATACGGAGCAAAAGTCCCATTTTTACGGTCACAAAAAAATGCAGATGATTTTGCTACAACCAATGATGTTCTGTTTGAAGTAATTCAACAATACAAACAAGATTTTGGCGTCAGTTTTGATAATGCATGTTGTATTTATGCCACCAATCCCCTTATTCAAACACAAAGATTAATTGAAGGGTTTAATTTAATGCTCGAGAATAAGTTCCACACTGTATTTCCAGTGGTTTCTTTTGGATATCCAATTTGGAGATGTTTGAAACGCGAAATTTCAGGAAAAACGGAAATGAAATGGACCGAATTTATGAATTCAAGGTCACAAGACTTAGAAACAATGTACCACGATGCAGGACAATGGTATTGGTTCAATATTGAGAAGTTTTCAACTTCAAAAAAAATGTTTACAGAAAATACAGCATCCATTATTTTGAACGAAATTGAAGTTCAAGATATTGACAATGAAACAGATTGGAAGATGGCAGAGATAAAATATGAATTCTTACAGAAAACTAAATAAACAAGAATTCCATAAAAATGAATATAGCTTGGTACCACTAAGGTATCAAGATAGGACGGCCATAATGAAATGGAGAAATGAACAAATATTTCATTTAAGGCAAAATAAGCCACTTACAGAAACAGATCAAGAAAATTATTTCCAACAGATTGTAAGCAAACTTTTTACAGCCGAAAACCCCAATCAAATTTTGTTTTCGTATTTACACAATGACAAATGTTTAGGATATGGTGGTTTGGTTCATATTAATTGGATTGATGAAAATGCTGAATTGAGTTTTTTGATGGATACTGAACTCGAACAAAATTATTTTGAATTTCACTATACAAATTATCTAGATTTAATTAAGGAATTGGCATTTGACGAATTGAAGCTTCATAAAATATATACCTATGCCTTTGATTTAAGGCCCTATTTGTATCCAATTTTGGAAAAAAATCAATTCTTTTTGGATGCAAGATTACAGCAACATACTTATTTTGATGGTCAATTTAGGGATGTTGTTATTCATGGTTTAATTAATCCCAATTATAAAAAAATTATATGACCAATACAGATAAATTAGAAACGGCTTTTTCAGAAGCATTAATGATCGAAAAATCATTAATTATTGATGATTTAACATATCAATCAATCCCCGAATGGGATTCGATTTCTCACATGGTTTTAATTAGTGAGTTAGAGTCGATGTTTGACATTAGCTTAGACACAGAAGATGTAATTGACATGAGTAGTGTGTTAAAAGCCAAAGAGATTTTAAACAAGTACGACATTTTATTTTAATGTTACTTTCAGGTAAAACCATTCTGGTAACAGGCGCAAATAGGGGTATTGGAAGAGCCATTGCCATTAAATTTTCAAATGAAGGTGCAAGAGTGGTTTTATGTGGGCGCAATGTTGTTGAATTGGAAAGTCTAAAAGCTTCAATTCAAAATGACAATCCATTAAATGATGCAATCGTTTTGGAAATGGATGTTTCTAAATATGAGAGTATTAAACAAGCTTTTCTTACACTGAGTAAATCCAAAATTGTGTTAGACGGTATTGTTAATAATGCTGGAGTAATGAAAGATGCAGCATTAATGATGACCACAGAGATGGATGTTCGAGAGATGTTCGAAACAAACACCTTCGGCACCATTTATTGTTGTCAATTTGCCGTTAAAAACATGCTAAAACAAAGAAAAGGCAGTATTCTGAATCTGAGTTCTATAGTCGGTTTAAATGGCAGTAGTGGTCAATCGGTGTATAGTGCATCAAAAAGTGCAATTTTAGGTTTTACCAAATCACTGAGTAAAGAAATGGGAACATTTAATATTCGGGTCAATGCCATGTCACCAGGCTTTATTGAAACGGATATGACAGCAGGTAAATCTGATGAATATTACGAACGTAATTTATTGAATATTCCTTTAAAGCGTTTTGGTTCGGTTGAAGATATTTCCAATTTAGCCGTGTTTATGATGTCAGATAATTCAAGCTATATCACTGGTCAAATAATAGGCATTGATGGTGGTATGATAATTTAATTAAGAGCGAATGGGTATTTTCTTCGATTTTATCAATGCCAATGAAACACTAAAATATGTAGATGAGCATTCCGAAAAGGAATATTCAATTCATGATTTGGATCTTGTTGAATTTGAAGATCCCAACAAAGAATTGGTATTTGCATATTTAGACAATTCCATTCAAGCCATTCGTTGGTTTTGGTCAATAGTGAAAAGTAAACATGTGGTGGTATTATTGTCTGAAAATTTGGATGAAAAATTAAAATCTACCTTAGAAGTTAATTATTTGCCGAAATATATTATCGACTACAAAAGAGATACTATTTTAAATTATGAACAATCCAAACAGATGGGCTGTTTTGTAAAGAAAATGCACAATTCCGTTGTCATAAATGAGAATATTAAGCTGTTATTAAGTACATCGGGAACAACAGGATCTCCCAAATTTGTAAAACTTTCTGAAACCAATATTTTAACCAATGCATTAGACATCAGCCAATATTTGAATATTCAGAATACAGATGTTGTACCTTTAAATTTGCCAATTTATTATAGCTATGGATTGTCCATATTAACCAGTAATGCGGTTATAGGGAATAGGGTTGTTTGTTCCAATACGGATATATTGAACCGTCTTTTTTGGGAAAATTTAGATAGATTTAAATATTCGAGTTTGGCAGGAGTGCCAATGGTTTACGAAATGTTAGATAGAATTGGGTTTAGAAAAAAAAAGTATCCTAGCCTTCGTTATATTACACAAGCAGGCGGCAAACTGTCTAATGAATTGATTTTAAAATTTGCGGATTATAGTTTCGAGAATAATTTGAATTTTTATGTGATGTATGGCGCCACTGAAGCCACTGCCCGTATGTCGTATTTAGAACCATCTCAAATTAAGAATAAATTGGGTTCTATCGGAAAACCATTAAAAAGTGGGACATTTTCGATTAACCAAGAAAATGGGGAACTGCAATATTGCGGACCAAATGTTTTTGGGGGATATGTTGAGTCTCCAACAGACTTAGATTCGTTTGACCAATCAAATTGTCTAAATACGGGAGACATAGCCCAGGTTGATCAAGATGGTTTTTATTTTATCACCGGAAGAATAAAAAGAATAGTTAAACTTTTTGGTTTGCGAATTAATTTAGATGAAATTGAACATTATTTATCCAATGAATTACATTCCAGTATTAAGTGTATTGGAATAGATGATAAGAAAATCGGCGTTTTTTATTGTGATGTTGATTTAAACAATTCTAAAATTAACGAGATATTAATTGGCATCTTTAAACTGCATATTTCGACAATTGTAATTAACAGAATCGATAAATATCCAGTTACGCTTAATGGTAAGACGGATTATAATGAACTTTCCAGAATAATTAAATGAATTTAGGAGAATTAATTAATACCCATCAATTTTCGCTCAATTCCGATGAGAAGAATCGGTTTTTATTGCCATTGGTAAAAGATTTAAACCAATTCCATAGTGAGCATTGTTCAGATTTTAATAAAGTTTCTGAAGTGGTTTTTAATGGGAAAGATAACATTGAATCCTTTGATGATTTACCATTTTTACCCGTTTCGATTTTTAAAAACTTTGATATAAAAAGTATAAATGATGCTGATGTCTTTAAGGTGCTTACATCAAGTGGGACCACAGGCCAACAGGTCAGTAAAATTTATTTAGATAGAGAAACTGCAAGTTTACAAACTTTGGCATTGTCGAAAATTGTTTCACATGTTTTAGGTAAAGCGAGATTGCCAATGTTGATTGTAGATTCCAAAGCCGTGTTTTCGAACAAATCCAGTTATTCCGCTAGGGGCGCTGGAATTCTTGGACTAACTGTTTTTGGAAGAGACCATACATATATTTTAGATGAGAATTTTGAGTTCAATGAATCCATTTTGGAAGAGTTTTTAGAAAAATATGATGGACAGCCATTCTTTATTTTTGGATTCACTTTTATGGTTTGGCAATATTTTTATCAAAGCCAATTACAAAAAAAGTATGATTTGAGTAAAGCAATTTTGCTACACAGTGGTGGTTGGAAAAAATTAATTGATATTTCTGTTGACAATGACACTTTTAGACAGGGGCTCAAGGAGAAATTTAGTTTAACATCCATTTATAATTTTTATGGAATGGTAGAACAGGTAGGCTCAATTTTTATAGAAAATTCGCTTGGTTATTTACACTGCCCAAATTTTGCCGATGTAATTATTCGCAACCCACTTGACTTTAGTGTGCAACCAATTGGTGAGCCTGGTTTAATTCAAGTTATAAGTGCTTTACCGAAAAGTTACCCTGGACACTCATTGTTAACTGAAGATATAGGTGTTTTGATGGGAGAAGACGATGAGCCACAAGGATGGAAAGGCAAATATTTTAAAATTTTAGGTCGTGCCAAAAAAGCGGAACTACGTGGTTGTAGTGATACATTTAAAACAAATTTCGCATAAGAATGAACGCTATAAACGTACTAAATAATGGTGAAATTGTTGACTTAAATGAAACCTTTTTATCGGAAAATGATTTATATGAAATTAAACCTTTTGACCAGATAACAATAGATTTTTTAGATAAACTATCTCGGTTACTACTTTCAGATGTTAAGTTAAAATACAGGGCGGAAATGGTGGCATTGGGTTTCTGGTTGAGGAAATCAAACTTAATGGCACTTAAAACAGAGAATGATTTTTTACTAAATTCAAAGAAGTATGTTCTTTCTCCAATAGGTAAAGTGTTCCATGTTTGCCCAGCAAACGTAGACACAATGTTTGTATACAGTTTGGTGGTGAGTTTGTTGATGGGCAATCGAAATGCCTTAAGGATTTCTTCTAGAATGGAACAGGAGTCCATCAATTTGCTTTTTAAACACATCAATTCACTCATGAACCAAGACGACTTTAGCCTGTTAAAAAAGTATATTTTAATTATTAAGTACGACCATAATAAATTAATGAATGATTGGATTTCAAATCATGTAAACGCAAGGGTTATTTGGGGTGGTGATAAAACCATTGCCACTTTTAAACAATCATCTGGTAATCCAAGATTAAAAGATGTTGTTTTTTCTGATAGAATTTCAATTTCTGTCCTAAATTGTTCGGCAATTAATAATTATTCAATCGAACAGTTTAATAATTTCATAAATCGGTTTTATAACGACAGCTATACGTTTGATCAAATGGGTTGTTCATCTCCTCAAACGGTCATATTTATAGGAGAAGAAAATGAATTTGACCAATGTATCAAAAAAATTATTTCTAGTCTGACTGATTTGGCACAAAAAAAGACAGCTTTAGATTTAAATTCAATGGCTTCTTTAAAATTGAATCGCATGGTACAAGATTCCATGGATGAAATTATAGAAAATCACTTCGGTAATAATTTAATTCAATTTTTGCCTTTAAAGGACAATGTAGACTTTTCGAATTTGCACAGTTGTGGGGGTGGTTATTTTTATTTTAAAAATTTAAAGAGTGTAAATGGGCTAAATTTTCAAAATGCACCTAAAATCCAAACCATATCTTATGAAGGTTTAAATGAATCGGAATTGAATACCATCATTGAATTTGCAAATGGAGAATCTATCGATAGAATTGTAAAAATGGGGAATGCATTAAATTTTGATTATATCTGGGATGGATATAATTTATTTGATGAGTTATCAAAAAAAGTAGCTGTTATTTAAATGAATCAATTACAAGCTAATTTTATTGTTGGGGAATATACTTTAATAAATTTCATCAATTTACCCGAATTGAACTTACTAGAAATATTGGAGTGGCGCAATGAAGAACAAACTAGGCGTTGGATGAAAAATTCCCAAATTATTCCTAAGGTTCAACATTTACAGTATTGCGAAAATTTAAAAAACACCCAGTCGGTTGGACATTGGTTGGTGAAGTTTGAAAATAATGGGATTGGAGTTATCAGCCTAAACTCTATTGATTTTAAAGAGAGATTCTGTGAATGGGGCTTTTATCTTAATCCGAAATATTTTTTAGGTGATGCTGCTTTGAGGATTTTTAACACTGCCGAACAGTTGTTTTTTGAAAATTTTGATTTGTTGAAATTAATAGGATCGGTTAAAGTTAAAAATAGAAGTGCGCGGATGTTAAATGATTTTTTCGGAATGAAAGAAGTAAATCGTTTTTTTATTGATTCTGAAGAATACTCGTACCGAGAAATAATCCGGAGTACTTGGATTGAACGCCCAATTACAGATCGAAATTTGAAAACAGAATTCGCTCAGTTTATTAAAAATAATTACAGAAATGAGAATAGAAAATAGGGAGATTTCAGATAGTGGCCCGGTATTTATTATTGCAGAATTATCTGCAAATCACAATGGCAGTTTGGAAGTGGCCATTGAAACCATCAAGGCTGCAAAAAGAACAGGTGCCGACGCAATTAAACTACAGACCTATACTGCCGATACCATTACTTTGGATTCGCGAAAAGATGATTTTAAAATTAAGGGTACAATTTGGGAAGGGAAAAATTTGCATGATTTATATAAAGAGGCTTTTACTCCTTGGGAATGGCATGAAACATTGTTTAATGTTGCCAAGCAAGAAGGGTTGGTCTGTTTTTCATCCCCTTTCGATAAATCTTCCGTAGATTTTTTGGAAACACTGAATGCCCCAGCCTATAAAATTGCTTCATTTGAAATAACGGATATTCCTTTAATTGAATATGTCGCTTCGAAGGGAAAACCGATCATAATTTCTACTGGAATTGCTATGGAAGAAGATATCGTTATGGCATTAGATGCATGTCATCGCATGAATAATTATGATATTGCTTTATTAAAATGTACTTCTAGTTATCCAGCGCCAATTGAAGAAGCAAATATGAGCATGGTTGCCGATTTGGCGAAAAGATTTAACGTAATATCGGGAATTTCAGATCATACCATGGGTAGTGTTGTTCCAATTGTTTCTGTATGTTTTGGAGCCAAAATTATTGAAAAACATTTTATTATGGATCGTTCTATAGGCGGTCCAGATGCAAGCTTTTCGATGACAGAACCGGAATTTACTGAAATGGTTACAGTTGTTAGGCAGGCAGAAAGTGCAATTGGTGAAGTAAATTATACTTTAACCCAGAAACAAATGGAAGGTAGGGCTTATTCACGATCAATATATGTTTCAAACGACATGAAAGCAGGGGATATACTTACCACAGAAAATGTAAAGAGTGTTAGACCCGGTTTTGGATTGCATCCGAAACATTACCATGAAATTATGGGTAAATCGGTAAAAGTCGATTTAGAAAAAGGAGATCGATTGAGTTGGGAAGTAATCAATAATTAATTTGGGTGTATTTATAATTGCAGAATTATCGGCCAATCACAATGGCAATTTACAAATCGCAAAAGATACGATTAAAGCCATTGCTGAAACCGGTGCCAATGCCGTAAAAGTACAAACCTACAAGCCACAAAGCCTTACCTTAAATTTAAATACAGGATTTTTTTCCCCCAGAACCGAGGGTTTATGGGCAGGAAAAACTCCGTGGGAACTATACACAATGGGTTCATTGCCTTATGATTGGCATAAAGAACTTCAAGAATTATCAGAATCTCTAGGGTTGGTTTTTTTTAGCACACCGTTCGACATAGAAGCGGTTGATTTTTTAGAAAATTTAAATATCCCCTTATATAAAATTGCTTCTTTTGAAATCACCGACATTCCTTTGATTGAATATGTGGCATCAAAAAATAAACCTATAATTCTTTCAACTGGTATAGCAACTGTAGATGACATATCTGCTGCCATAGATGCTTGCTATAAAATGGGAAATAGGGACGTCACCCTATTGAAATGCACCTCTAATTATCCCGCATTGATCCAAGATGCCAATTTATTAACTATCCCAAACATGATAGAAAAATTCAATGTAAAGGTCGGACTATCAGATCATACGATGGGATCAATCTTACCGATAATGTCTGTGGCAATGGGTGCGAAGGTTATTGAAAAACATGTGGTATTAAATAGAGCAAATGGTGGCGTTGATTCCGCTTTTTCAATGGAACCAAATGAGTTTAAGGAGATGGTTAATCAAATTAGATTAGCAGAGCAAGCACTTGGTGAAGTTAATTATGAAATCTCCGAAAAAGATTCCTTAAGGAGACGCTCCTTGTTTGTTGTGAATGATATTGTTGAAGGTGAAATATTTACTTTAGAGAACATTAAAAGTATTCGTCCCGGATATGGGTTGCATCCAGCAAAACTAACTGAAGTATTAGGACGAAAAGCAAAAGTATCCTTGAAAAAAGGAGAACCATTAAAATTAGAAAATATAGTATAGTATTTTGTTGAATTTCTGGATTTTGGTAAATGCGTCTAAAAGAGTTGGTGGTGGACACATACGAAGGTGTCTCGATCTAGCAGATGAAATTACCAAGAACTATCCAAATCAGATTAAAATAGAATTCATAACCTGGGACTTAGATGTTCAGTTTGAATTGTTAATCGAAAGATATAAAATTCAAAGAATAGAAGAAAATCAGTTATTGTCTTTTTTAGACATTGTTTTTAGCACAGAAAAACATGTATTTTTAGTTGATGTTAATTCGGAACATGTACAAACTGTCGATTTTCAGGTTTTTTTGCGAAATCATGGGGTAAAAAGTATTTACTTTTTAGCAAATTATGATTGGTCTTACAATTGTGATATATTAATTAATACAAGTTTATTGGCCAATGAAAAAACAATAAAGTCAGCTTCGAATACGCTTTGTTTATTGGGACCGGATTATTTTATTTTCAGAAAATCGTTTCGCCATTTAAATAATATTAAACAACAAGTCAAAAATAAGGTATTCATCAGTTTTGGAAATGCCGACCCTCATGATTATACACTTATTTTCATTCATTATTTTTTAGAGGTAAAAACAGATTTAGAAATAGTTATCATTGTTGGTTCTGCAAATAGCAATCTTAACGAAATACGAGAACTTGGAAACAAACTCCCAAAAAACGTTGATCTAGTATTTGATGAAGATGATTTATTGCCTTTTATGGAGAATTCTAAATTTGCCATGGTATCTGTAGGTTCAGTTTTTTATGAGTTGGGATTATTGGGTATTCCAACAATCCTATTTCCATCCTCTGAGATGGAAAATTTGGTAGCCAAACATTTGGTTAAGTTGGGATTTGCTAAAATGGGAATTGAGTATGGTGAAACGTTCAAAGTAGAGACAATCGAGGCTTATCTTATTGAGCCGATAGAATTGGAAAGAAAGGACTTAAAGGCACTTTTGAATCCTTTAGGAATTGAGAAAATTGTGCAAGAATTTAGATTGGAAGAATCGATATGTTAAAGTGTTTGTGTATTATTCCAGCGCGTGGACTAAGCAAACGCATCCCCAAGAAAAACATTAAAGAGTTTAATGGTAGGCCTATAATTGCTTATGCTATTGAAAAGGCTCATAACACAAAATTATTTCAGGATATAATTGTCTCTACTGATGACATAGAAATCAAACAGTGTGCAGAAAAATATGGCGCGGAAGTTCCATTTTTAAGAACTTCAGAAAGCGCAAATGACACGGCAACGATGGCTGATGTAATGAATCAAGTATTGTTAAATTTGACTGGTTCTGGTAAAGTGTATGATTATGCGTGTTGTTTGCTTGCCACCAGTGTATTGGTTAAAATGGAGTCCATCATTGCTGGATACAATGCAATAAAAAACGGAGAAAATGATTCGATTGTTTCTATTTCTAAATTTAATTATCCCATACAAAGGGCTTTAATTAAAAAGGAGGGATACATTGAATTTGCAAATCCAGAACATAGAAATTCAAGATCTCAAGATTTGTTAGAACATTATCACGATGCAGGTCAATGGTATTGGTTCAAACTTGAAAATGGATTAATTAAAAATTATTGGCCCAATAATAGTGGTTTTATAGAGTTGAATGAATGGGAATGTCAGGATATTGATACTTTTGAAGATTGGAAAATGGCTGAAGTGAAATATAAGTATTTGAAAAACAATGAAAAAGATTGCAATTAACTTTTGTCCAACGGGCATGGTGCCAACAAAATCGATCACTGAATTTGTACCAATAAGTGCGACCGAAATTATTGAACAAGTTCATGAAGCCTATGATTTGGGAATTACAATTGCCCATATACACGCACGTTTAGAGAATGAGCAGCCTACCCATCTCAAATCGTATAATCAAGTCATTTTTGAAGGGATAAAAAAGCATTGTCCTGAATTAATTATTTGTGCTAGTAGTTCTGGCCGAACAGTAAAATCATTTGAGGAAAGATCAGAAGTAATAGAATTGGCTCCAGATATGTGTTCATTGACGTTGTCTTCTTTGAATTTCATTAATCAAGTATCCGTAAATGCCCCAGAAATGATAGGGCGTTTGGCTGAGAAAATGAATGAATATGGGGTTGTTCCTGAATTAGAGTGTTTTGATTTAGGGATGATTAATTATGGTAAATATCTAATAGAAAAGGGTATTATTAGTAATTTTAATTATTGGAATTTAATTTTTGGAAACATAGCAGGTATGCAAGCTGATTTGTCTACAATTCATACAGCCATGAATGCCATTGGAGAAAATAATAAATCATATATATCTTTTGGAGGGATTGGGAACCAGCAGTTTATCGCAAACCAACTGGCGTTACTCACCGGTAATGGGGTTCGAATTGGACTGGAAGACAATATTTGGTACAACAAAGAAAGAAGCAAAAAAGCCAAAAACATTGAATTGGTTAGAAGAATTCATGATTTAATGAAACTGAATGAGTTGGAGTTATTTAATTCAAATGAATTTAGGCAAACGTATTTTAGTAATTAAAAATGAACAATATGGGTCTAAATGATATTTATATATTGGGATTAAATGAGAACGTAATCACGATGATTTGTGATAATTTGCATTCTCAAAATTTCAATGCCAAGGTGTCTGTTTGGAACAATGAGCCTAAACTGGAATATGCAGCTTACACGCACCCGGAAATTGATTTGGAAGTTGTTACTGGGGAGTTAGATTTTGAAAAATTAAGTGTTTTTTTAGGTGTTTATAAAGCCAAAACGAAAATGGATTTATTCCAGAATATTAATGTTCCAGCTGAAAATTTTATTAATATAATTCATAAAAATTCGGAAATTTCCAAAACTGCAAGTTTTGGTATGGGAAATTTAATTAACGCACATGTTGTAATAACGGGCCATTCAAAGATTGGTAATTTTGTATCGTTAAATAGGTCAACTTCTATAGGTCATCATAGTGTTATAGGTGATTTTTGTACAATTAATCCTGGAGTAACCATTTGTGGTTACGTTGAAATGGGTGAAGGAACAACCATAGGTGCCGGGGCAACTGTTGTAGATGGTGTAAGAATTGGAAAGAATGTAACTGTTGGCGCGGGTTCTTTAGTACTTAAAGATTTGCCAGACAATTGCATCGCCTTAGGTTCACCCATCAACACCATTAAATATTGAAATTTTTAGGTAGACATATTGTTTTATATAGTCGACATAGACAAATTGAACCAGTAATAAATGATCCTTACAACAGGAATAATTATTGGTTTATTAATTTTAATTATTTGTGGAAACCTCTCCGAATATTGGGTTCTACTAACCACTCTAAATTAAGGGTATATATTTATTTAAAGATTTTGAAGTTGATAAATCCTAGTTTAATTTTAGATATAAATTGGATCGGAAGACTTCAAACAGTTCATGATTTATTTGCGCGCAATGTTTCAAAATCGTGTAAATTTGTTGTCATACAGCATGGAAATTATTCAGCGGGTAAAATAGAAAGCAGTATACATAGAACTGTAAGATGTAGCGTGTTTTGGATTTGGGGCAATTATTATTTAGAACAGCTAGAATTAAATGGGAGAAGGTTTTATGTGGGGGGAAATCCTGTTTATAATAAGTTTTATCCTTTAAACAAGGAAACTCGAAAATATGCTCCATATGAATCTAAGAAAATACTTTTCCTGAATTCATATATCAATGATTTAACGATTGAAAAAATGGAAAGGGCGGCTTCGAATTTTCAAAATTTGGGTTATGAGGTTCATTGGAAACCGCATAATTTATATAGGGGAATACAAGAAATTTCAAACATTAAAGTTCTTTCAGATTTGAATATTTATGAGGCATTTTACAATAAAACATACAGATACGTAATGACAGATGAATCTACCACTTTATTGGATGCTGTATTTTTTGAAAATGATGTCGTATTTATGAAAAGTGGTAAATTTAATTCCGTGAATTTGTATAATACCTATCTTGAAGATTTTAAGGTAGAAGCATTAACAGATAATATTGATTTAAGCCGATTGGTGAATAGAAGTCAACAAGAAAAAATGTTTAACGATGCCATTTCGCTTTTTGACCACAATAAATTAGTACTTGAATCATTATGAAGTTAGTTTTTATTTTACCCGTTGATATTTTGTCTCACCTTAGTGGAGGCGTTCAAAGGATTACTTTGAATTTGAGAAATTACTTATTGCAGTTTGGTTTCGAAATAGACGTTTTGGTTTTACAGAAGGAGAGTGAATTTTCGGTAAACGAAACGTTTATTAAGAGAATTGAACCAAGTGCAACAAGTGATGGTGAAATTATGGATTTTATCAAAAACGGACATTACCATAAAGTAATTAATCAGTTGGGATTTAGTTATAACGTAACAATAGAACGCATTCACTTAGAATTGGGAATACCTATTATTACGGTAAATCATCAGTGTATTCGGTGTCTCTTTGATCAATATTCCAACAATTTACGCGTAAATTACAGTGAATCTAGTAGTAAATTGAAGAGAATTATAGCTAGATTGATGCACTTTGGTGTGGTTGATGGTTTAATTGGATTTATTGGAAGAAAGAAGTTAAAAAGAGAATATCAACGTGTTTTTAATTATTCGAATAGAGTAGTTGTTTATTTTGATGATTTTAAAAATGAATTGTTGGATTTGTTTGGTAAATCAATAGAAAATGATTCAAAGATTTTGGTTATTCCAAATATTTTGGGGGATGAATTTAGCCAAATGGAGAATGTGAATTTCAGCAATAAAGAAAAGTTAATAATTTACGTTGGCAGAATTGAAGATCAACAAAAGAGAGTAGATAAATTGTTCGAATTTTGGGAAGCTTTTAGCAACATAAACAAGGAATATAGGCTTGAGGTTTTAGGAAATGGACCCAAATTTGATTTTTACAAGGCGTTAATTAGATCAAAGAAATTAGAACGAATAGATTTAGTTGGCAACGTTACTCCCAAAGCATATTATCAAAAAGCAACCTTTTTGGTGTTGGTTTCTGATTATGAGGGACACGCTTTGGTGTTAACCGAAGCCCAAAAAAATGGATGTATCCCTATTTCATTCCGTTGTTATTCAGCCATTGATAAAGTAATACAGAATGGATTAAACGGGATAATAGTCGAAGAATTTAGCGTAAGTAAAATGGTCCGTGTTTTTGAAGATTTAACAAATGACCAGACTAAAATTACCAATCTTCAAAACACGGTTCAAAGTGTGGGAGATTTTTCTTATCCAAAAGACATGGAAATTGTAACCAAGTGGCAAAATTTAATAAACGAGTAATATTCATTGGATTTAATTAAGAAGAATTTTTATTATTTATTGATTTTTTCGGTTTCACCGGTAATTGGGATAATCTCGTTGGTTCGGAATAGACAAATTGAGATACTGAGAATATTTCTGGTTTTGTTGTTTTTCCTATTTGGTTTTAACATGGATTTCCAACAAATTCTGTTAAATGGAGCCGATATCATTCGAATGGTGGATATTTTCAAACAGAATATAGAACATCACAATTTAAATGATTATTCTGTTATTTATGATGTCGAAAAACCTCTGGAAATAGTTTTTCCTTTTATAACATACATTGTTAGTTTTTTGACAAGCGACCACCGCGCATTTATTGGTTCTTTGGGCTTGTTCTATGGATTTTTTTATGTGAATATTATGTTTTATGTGCTGAGTAAAATTAATATTTCTTCAAAGATTGTTCGGTTTATTTTCATTGCCAATTTTATATTTTTAGTTCATCCATATCAATTTCAAGCTTTTAGATTTTGGACGGCCACCATGATTGTCGTTTGGGCCGTTTTGCCATTCTTTTTTGAAGGCAGTCCCAGGAGACTGGTCTTTTTATTGTTGGCATTTTTATTACACAATGGAATGGCAATATTTATTGCGATTCTTTTAGTAGCAACAGTCGTTAATATTTTTATAGGCAAACCAGTTTTAAAATTATTGTATTATTTACATTTAGTTTTATTCGTTGTATTTTTTGTAACTGGAAAAGAAGATATTCCATTTGTTTCTAGTTTTGTAGGGGGCGGTGGTGGGTCTTCAATAGGGGAAGGTGTAAATAGTAGGGCCAGCGTTTATCTTGCAAAAGATGAAGATGTAGAAATAGTTGTACAAGAGAAATCTTGGTTTTTGGTACTTTCTGGTAGAACACTGCGGATAGCATTCTTTTTATTGTCGATAGTCTATTTTAGTCACCTATTTAAGACATCCAGTTATATTCCATTGAAAGATAAATTCATGCTCTTTTTATGTGTCGTGGCAGATTTAATCATGAATACTGAGGGCTATAGGTTTATGGTAATTGGCTATATGCTTTTTCTCGCTTTTTCGATGGTACAAATGAATTTTGAAGAGGAGAAATCTCGTTTAATAAAGTTAGTATTTTTTCTCTTCTTATTAAATTCATTTTTTCATACTGTAATTGAATTCAGGATTTTTGTGGAATATTTGAGTGTTGCAATTTTTATTATGCCATGGTTCGTTCTGTATTTCATAGAAGAACATTTGTCAATTTATGATTTATATAAAATGCTTACCGGAGGGGCCTAAGAGAAACCATGTATAAATACATCATTTTTGAATCAGACGATTGGGGGTCTATTAGAATGTCTTCCAATGAAGCGAAGGCAGAATTATTAAAAGTAGAATTTCCATTGAATGAGGTAGGATCTGAATTTTATAATGAATTTGATTGTGTTGAATCAGCATCAGATTTAGGTTCATTGTTTGAAGTTCTTTCAAAACATAGAGATTCAGCAGGAAACCATCCTGTTTTTACACCGCTTCATTTACTTACAAATCCAAATTTTGAGAAAATAAGAGATGAAAATTTTGAAAGATATGTTTATGAGCCCATCGATACTACCTATGCCAAATTGAATAGAGGAAATGTAATGGAGGTTATCCATCAAGGAATTAGTGGTGGGTTGTATCATCCCGAATTTCATGGTAGAGAACATTTAAATGTTCCAGTTTGGATGCGTGCATTAAAAGCCCAAGATAATGATAC
>CAMAQS010000025.1 GCA_945860565.1 Chitinophaga pinensis
GCCTTTTCTTCCGATGCTTTTGTAAATTTCGGTGGACTGTAATGTTTTATTTCACGGTACAAAAAGTTGGTTTCGGATAGAATAAACAGCGAAAGTACCACCTGTATCAATCGGAATTCCGAGCGAATCATGGAAAGGAAATGGGCAACAATAGCCGCACCGAAATATATAGTACAGAATAACAAGGGTATAAAATAATGGGTATGGTTTTTTGGTCCAAACCAATAAAAAGGAAGGGAGCTCAACAAAATCAAAAATAAAAAGTGTAAAAATTGAGCTTCTTTTTTTACGGGGGGATGGGTTGACTTGCCCGAAAAAACAATGCTGCCAAGAAATAAAATAAATGTAACAATAAACCAACGCCAGCGACTGTGATCGAGCCAGGCCGAATATTCATAAAATAGGGGTTCTGTGCGTTGTGTAATGCGTGCACTGAGTGCATCAGATGGAGATTGCGCGTAAAAAAAGGCTTGTTTGATGTAGTTTGAATAATCGGCAACAGCTCCGTGAACGAATAAATATCCCCCCCAACACAGAAAAACCAAAACACACCCAGCCACATAATACCATTTTGCAAGTTTGCTGTTATACACTAAAACATAGACTGCCAATGCCAAAAACATCAGAGCGAACGGTTCTTTGACGCCCAATCCGTACGTGGCCAAAAATCCTGCAGTAAAAGCCAACCATTTTTGAAGGGTTGGAGACCCATTCCGAGACAAAAACAGCAGATTCACTGCCGTTAACAACAAGTAGCAGCCAATTTCTTCGGTGAAGCCGCCATAATAAAATATCCCCCAACGAGATTGAACATAAAATAAAGCAGTTAGAAAAAGTGCCAAAATGGGCGCAAAACTGATTTTTTTGTTTATTTGAAAAAGAACCAATGCGCTGCTAACAACAAAAATTCCTGCAAAAAATGCCTGCAAAACCAAGGGATAATGAACTGAATTTCTGGTTAGAATCTGAAAAAACTGGTGCAGGAAAAATATGCCCGGTGCTTTGTTGTCGAATACGGTTTTGTATAAAACAGCATCGGCGTTTAATGCTTTTCCAATGGCCATAAAACAACCCACATCGCTTTCTTGGGGATTGTCGTAAAAGCGCAACACAAAAACCACAATATATACGGCAACGCCCAAAATCAATGCAAAAACATTGAACTGATTTAAGGTGAATTTTCGAAAGAGGGAGTTCATCGGTTGGTTTTTAGGTTGCTGAAAGCGCAAGAATTTTCAGGCATCCAAATTAAGGATTTAATTTTATTTTGGCTTCTAAAACTTGGAAAAGAGTGCAGTATTTATAGATTTCACATCTTCTATGCGCGAATTACAAAATCAAAAAATTTTATTTGCAGAAATCACAACGATGAATGCCTCAATACTTTTTCATATTTTCGCAGTTAAATGGGAAGAGTATTTGAAAAACGAAAACACAAGATGTTTGCGCGCTTTGATCGCATGGCAAAACAATTTACCAAATTAGGGAAAGAGATTGCCATTGCTGTAAAAATGTCTGGCGAAAATCCAGATAACAATCCCCGTTTGCGCATGGCAATGCAAAATGCCAAAAACGTAAACATGCCGAAGGATAGGGTAGATGCCGCCATAAAACGCGCTGCCAGTAAAACTGAAGGCAACTACGATGAGGTCCGTTTTGAAGGATATGCTCCACATGGAGTGGCAGTTTTGGTAGAAACAGCAACCGACAACAATACACGTACCGTTGCCAATGTGCGTATGCACTTCAATAAAGGCGGTGGAACATTGGGCAAAACAGGTTCATTGGATTTTATTTTTACCCGCAAAGGGGTTTTTAAAATTGACCGCAGTGCATTGGGTGGAAAAGAAGTAGAGGATTTTGAATTTGAACTCATTGATTACGGAATGGAAGATTTTGCCTTCGACGAAGAAGACGTTTACATTTATACCGATTACACCGATTTTAACCAAATGCAAAAAGCATTGGAAGAATTAAAAATAGATGTGAAAAATGCGGAGTTGCAGTATCTGCCAAATACATATGTGGATCTTACCGAAGAACAAGCCCAAGAAGTGCTCGATATGGTAGAACGGTTAGAAGGTGACGACGACGTTCAGAACGTGTATCACAACCTAAAATAAAGCCTTTTTAAGGGCAAGTGGGACACTTGTACTGGAACTTTTCAGGGAATTGTGCTTTTATCCAAATATAACGCTCAGGTTCAACTGGATCGTTAGAAACAATGCGGATTCCCATGGTTTTCTGCCCGTATTTAGTCACCGTATCAAATAGAATATTTAGCGTAACCGTTTCTCCAGGTTTTAGGGTTGTTTTGGGGGATTTTACGGTGAGGCAGGGACAATCTGGGGTGATTTGACGAATAATTAAGTCTTTTTTGCCTGTATTTTTAAAATCGAAGGTGCAATTTACATATCCTCCTGATTGTTGTGGACCGAAGTTGTATAGAGGATTGGGGATGGTTAATTTGGGCGCTTTTTTGAGTTGTTTTTCAGTGAGTTTTTCGAAATATTGTTTTCTTGAATACGAAACAATGACGCCCGTAGTAGGGGTACTAACGTTGTCGGTAAGAATGGGTATTTCAAATCCACCGTATCCGTAACCAGGGGCATTTTTTCCATCTATTTGCACTGTGATCTTTGCAAAATCTCCCGGTTCTAAAGTGGTTGGATAATTTAATACTTTGCAATAACTGGGCAAAAAATCGTAGTTTAGGGGGATGAAATTCGTGGTGTAACTGGTATTGTTGGTTATCTTGAACTCTTTGCTATCTAAACCATTATCGTAAAGTGGCTCAAATAAAATGCTTTGTCTGTCAAGTTCAAGGCTACCTCCATTTGGCATGGGTGTTGAGGTGGTTTCTTTGGGTTTCAGAACTTCACCAGAGATGTCTAAAAATACCATTGGCGAATTGGGAGAGTTGGTATAAACCGTAATGGTTTTATCGAATTTGCCGATTCTGTTTATGGTTTCATATTTGGCATCCACAAAGCCCGATTGTCCAGGTGCAATAGAATCTGGAGACCAAGAGGGCGTGGTGCATCCACAGCTCGATTCTACATTGGTAATGCGCACGGGTCTATCGCCCTCATTTTTAAAGGTGAATCGATGGGTGGCATAATTAACAGACTCTTCCAACTTCCCAAAATCGTGGTGTTTATGGTCAAAGTTTGCAATGGGTCCCTTTTTTTGTGCTTTTGCTTGGTTTGGCAGAAAAGAAAGGGTAAAAACCAATGCAAAAATAGGGGTGAATATAGTTCGGAATGGATGGTTCATAATTGGATGTTTTTTAGACGATTTTTTAGGGTGATTGGTTGCAATCTATATTGAGAATGGAGGGTGCAAATTTAAGAATGTGAGATTATTCACACAATTTTTTATGATTAAGCACCCAAATTATGCGTTGTAAGGCTTGGAAATACAAGGAGATAAATCTTTTTCTATATTTTTTTTGAACGTATGTTGATTTTGCCAAAAAATAAGTTTAATTTTGCCGTCCTTTTTGGGAAAAAATATGCCAACTATTCAACAGTTAATTAGAAAAGGTCGTCAGGAAATTACGGTAAAAAGTAAGTCCCCTGCACTGGACTCTTGTCCTCAGAGAAGAGGGGTTTGTACCCGTGTATATACCACAACACCTAAGAAGCCAAACTCGGCTTTAAGAAAGGTTGCTCGTGTTCGTTTAACAAACGGTAAAGAGGTGAATGCTTACATACCAGGTGAGGGTCACAACTTGCAAGAACACAGTATTGTATTGGTACGCGGAGGAAGGGTGAAGGATTTACCTGGGGTTCGTTATCACATCGTTAGAGGTGCATTGGATACAGCAGGTGTTGAAGGAAGAAATCAACGTAGAAGTAAATACGGTACCAAAAAGCCAAAGAAAAAATAATAAGTAGTCATGAGAAAATCGCGCGCAAAAAAACGCATACTTAATCCAGATCCGAAATTCGGAGATACCATGGTAACACGTTTCGTTAACGGAATGATGTACGACGGTAAAAAGTCATTAGCATTGAAATTGTTTTACGATGCAATTGATATAGTTGAAAAGAAAATCACCGAAGAGCCAGGTATTGAAACATGGAGAAAAGCGATGAATAATGTAATGCCAGCAGTAGAAGTTAAAGCCCGTCGTGTTGGTGGTGCTACCTTCCAAATCCCTACAGAAATCCCTCAAAAAAGACGAGTGGCTGTTGGAATGAAATGGTTAATCGGATATTCACGCAGAAGAAACGAAAAATCAATGGCAGAAAAATTAGCGGGCGAAATCATTGCCGCGTCAAAAAGTGAAGGTGCTTCTGTAAAGAAAAAAGAAGATACGCACAAAATGGCCGAAGCAAACAAAGCATTCTCACACTTTAGAGCATAAGAGTTTAGATTAAAATAAAATGGCACGCGATTTAAGATATACAAGAAACATAGGTATTGCCGCCCACATCGATGCGGGTAAAACAACCACCACAGAGCGTATTTTATACTATGCTGGGGTGAACCATAAAATTGGTGAAGTGCACGATGGAGCTGCTACCATGGATTGGATGGCGCAAGAACAAGAACGTGGTATTACCATCACTTCTGCTGCTACCACCGTTTTTTGGAAATATAGAGACGAACAATATCACGTTAACATCATCGATACTCCAGGTCACGTGGACTTTACCGTTGAGGTAAACCGTTCTTTGCGTGTATTGGATGGATTGGTATTCTTGTTTAGCTCAGTAGACGGAGTAGAACCTCAGTCTGAAACAAACTGGCGCTTGGCAAACAATTATATGGTTCCTAGAATTGGTTTCGTTAACAAAATGGACCGTTCTGGTGCCGACTTCCTTAACGTAGTTGGTCAAGTTAAAAGTATGCTTGGTAGCAATGCAGTTCCTTTGCAATTGCCTATCGGTGCAGAAGATCAATTTAAAGGGGTTGTGGATTTGATTAACTTCCGTGGTATGGTGTGGAATGAGCACGACCAAGGAATGACTTTCCAAACCATCGACATTCCAGAAGATATGCTTGAAGAAGCCACCGAATGGAGAGAAAAATTATTAGAAGCAGTTTCTGAATATGATGATAAATTGATGGAGAAATTCTTTGAAGCTCCTGAAACCATCACAGAACGTGAAATATTAAACGCATTGAGACCTGCTGTTATTGATCTTAAAATCGTACCAATGATGTGCGGTTCTGCTTTCAAAAACAAAGGAGTTCAAACAATGTTGGATATGGTTATGGAATTAATGCCTAGCCCGGTTGATATCGGCGCTACAAAAGGTACAGATCCAAAAACTGAAAAAGAAGTAGAACGTATGCCCGATTACAGCGAACCATTTGCTGCATTGGCATTCAAAATTGCTACTGA
This sequence comes from Chitinophaga pinensis, assembly GCA_945860565.1. Lineage (GTDB taxonomy): Bacteria > Bacteroidota > Bacteroidia > NS11-12g > UBA955 > VMCP01. The sequence goes on from CAMAQS010000025.1 coordinate 5,357, forward strand.
TCCTTACGTAGGACGTTTGTGCTTCATCCGTGCTTACTCAGGTAAGTTAGATGCAGGTTCTTATGTTTTAAACATGCGTACGGGCAACAAAGAAAGGATTTCTCGTATATTCCAAATGCACGCCAACAAACAAAATCCAATTGATTATTTGGGTGCTGGTGACATTGGAGCTGCGGTTGGGTTTAAAGACATCAAAACAGGGGATACCTTGTGTGCTGAAAATTCACCAATCTTATTGGAATCTATGGTTTTCCCAGAGCCAGTAATTGGTTTGGCGGTTGAGCCTAAAACACAAGCAGATATGGACAAATTGGGTATGGCTTTAGCGAAACTTGCTGAAGAGGATCCAACGTTCAAAGTACATACAGATCAAGAAACAGGTCAAACCGTAATTTCTGGAATGGGTGAGTTACACTTAGAAATTATTGTTGACCGTTTAAAACGCGAATTTAAAGTTGAATGTAACCAAGGTGCTCCGCAAGTAGCATACAAAGAAGCTTTAACTAAGACATTTACACACCGTGAAACATATAAGAAACAAACAGGTGGTCGTGGTAAATTTGCAGATATTCAGTTTACATTGGGTCCAGCCGACGAAGATTTCAAAGGCGAGGGATTACAATTCGTAAACGATGTAGTAGGGGGTTCTATTCCTAGAGAATTTATTCCTTCAGTTGAAAAAGGATTTAAAGCAGCCATGGTAAACGGAGTATTGGCTGGTTATGCAATTGATCGCATTAAAGTTCGTTTGTTTGATGGTTCTTTCCACCCAGTGGATTCGGATTCATTGTCTTTCGAAATTGCTGCAAAATCTGGTTTCAGATCTGCCGCTAAAAATTGTGGTCCAGTATTGCTTGAGCCAATCATGAAGTTAGAAGTGGTAACTCCAGCAGAGAACACAGGAGATGTTATGGGTGACCTTAACAGACGTCGTGGACAAATGGAAGGTATCGATGAAAGAGCAGGAGCGCAAGTGGTAAAAGCAAAAGTGCCATTGAGCGAAATGTTTGGTTATGTAACTTCATTGAGAACCATTACTTCTGGCCGCGCGAACAGCACCATGGAGTTCAGTCATTACAACGAAACTCCTAAGAGTATCGCTGAAGAAGTGTTGAAAAAAGTGAATGCACAATCCTAATTAGTAAAAAAAAGAAATCAAATGGTTAATCAGAAAATAAGAATCAAATTAAAGTCTTTCGATCATAATTTGCTGGACAAATCAGCAGAAAAAATCGTTAAGGCGGTACGCACTACAGGAGTCGTTGTTAGCGGCCCCGTGCCTCTGCCAACACGTAAAAAAATATTTACCGTGTTGCGTTCACCACACGTTAATAAAAAAGCGAGAGAGCAGTTTCAATACTGCACTTATCAGCGTTTGATTGACATTTTTAATGGTTCCACCAAAACCGTTGATGCCCTAATGAAGATAGAACTTCCTAGCGGTGTTGAGGTTGAAATTAAATTATAAGAGCGATGAACGGTTTAATAGGAAAAAAATTAGGTATGACTAGCCTTTTCGATGACAATGGCAAGCGTGTTGCTTGTACTGTTATTCAGGCTGGACCATGTGTAGTAACGCAGGTAAAAAACACCCAAACCGATGGGTACAATGCAGTTCAACTTGCATTCGGAGAAAAGAAAGAAAGAAGAACCATTTCAGCTGAAAAAGGCCACTTCTCAAAAGCAAACACCACTGTTAAAACAGACATCGTGGAGTTTCGTGATTTTGATTTGGACGTTCAATTGGGTTCTGTTGTAGATACTGCCATTTTTGAATTGGGAGAATATGTAGACATCGTTGGAACTTCAAAAGGTAAAGGATTCCAAGGTGTTGTTAAAAGACATGGTTTTGCGGGTGTGGGTCAAGCTACGCACGGTCAACATAACCGTTTACGTGCTCCGGGTTCAGTAGGTGCTTGTTCTTTCCCTGCCCGTGTATTTAAAGGTACACGTATGGCTGGTAGAATGGGTGGCGAACGTGTAAAAGCGTTTAATCTAGAGATTATTAAAATTGATTCAGAAAGAAACTTAGTTGTTGTTAAAGGTTCTATCCCTGGTCATAATGGTTCAACCGTATTTATCGAGAAATAAGCCATGGAGGTTAAAGTATTAAACAAACTAGGTACAGAAACAGGTCGTTCTGTAACATTGCCAGCCGATATTTTTGGTTTAGAACCAAATGATCACGCTATTTATTTGGATGTAAAACAGTTTATGGCTAACCAACGTCAAGGTACCCATAAAACAAAAGATAGAACAGAAATTCACCGTTCTACCCGTAAAGTTTTCAGACAAAAAGGTACTGGTGGAGCCCGTCACGGTTCATTGAAGAGTGGTATTTATGTAGGTGGTGCCCGTATCCACGGTCCACGCCCAAGAGACTATTCCTTCAAATTAAATAAAAAATTAAAGCGTTTGGCTCGTTTGTCTGCATTGTCATACAAAGCCAAAGAAAATTCCATCTACGTAATTGAAGATATCGAGATGAACACACCAAAAACGTCTGAGTTTGTATCAATGTTGAAAGCATTGAATATCAATGGCCGTAGTTTGTTTGTCACTCCTGATACCAACAAGAATGTATATTTATCCGGAAGAAATATTCCTTCTAATACAGTAATGCGCGCAGCAGATGTGAACACTTACGAAGTATTAAAAGCGAAAAGCTTAATCTTAACCGAAAGTTCAATTGCTAAATTACAGGAGACTAATACAAAATGATATTAAAGAAGCCTTTGGTAACTGAAAAGTCAAGTGCCTTATTAGATAAAAAAGGACAGTATGGTTTTGTTGTTGATCATAAAGCATCAAAAGACGAAATCAAAAAAGCTGTAGAAGAATTCTATTCGGTAGAAGTGGCAACAGTTAATACCATGATCCAACGGGGGAAAGTACGTCGCAATCGTCGTACAGGCCAAATCTCCGGCTATACTAACAAGTATAAGAAGGCCTTCGTAACCTTGAAAGAGGGATTTAACATCGACTTTTTTGAAAACATCTAATCCATGCCAGTACGTCGTTTAAAACCAATTACACCAGGCCAACGTTTTCGCGTAGCCAATACATTTGAAGAAATAACCGCTAGCAAACCTGAGAAGTCTTTGTTAGTGCCAATAAAAAAGTCCGGCGGACGTAACAACCAAGGTCGCACTACCATGCGTTTCATTGGTGGTGGACACAAACGCCGTTACCGCTTAATTGATTTCAAGAGAAACAAACCCGGCATTGCTGGAGAAGTTAAAACGGTTGAGTATGATCCAAATAGAACAGCGTTCATTTGTTTGATAGAATATACCGATGGAGAAAAAAGATATATCTTGGCTCCCAATGGAATCAAAGTTGGACAAAAAATAGAACAAGGCAGTGGAGTAGCTCCAGAAGTTGGAAATGCAATGCCTTTAATAGAAATGCCTTTGGGTTCATTGATTCATAACATTGAACTACAGCCAGCACAGGGTGGAAAGATTTGCCGCAGTGCAGGATCTTACGCTCAGCTTATGGCGAAAGAAGGAAAGTATGTGGCCATTAAGTTGCCGTCAGGCGAAAGCAGATTTATATTAGCTGCTTGTATGGCTACCATTGGTTCTGTTTCTAATAGCGACCACAGTCAAGAAAATAAAGGTAAAGCAGGTAGAAGCCGCTGGTTGGGAAGAAGACCAAGAACAAGAAGTTCTGTGATGAACCCAGTCGATCACCCCATGGGTGGTGGTGAAGGACGTAACAAAGGTGGTCAACCTCGTTCACGTAACCTTATTTACTCTCAAGGTCAAAAAACGCGTTCACCTAAAAAGAACAGTTCAAGACTTATTATCGAGAAAAGAAAATCAATCCGTAACAAATAACCGATTTATAGAATTAAGCGACAATGGCAAGATCGATAAAAAAAGGACCCTTTGTAGACATAAAATTGTTAAAGAAGGTCGATGGAGTAAACGAAACGAACAAGAAATCAGTAATCAAAACCTGGTCACGTCGTTCCATGATTATACCAGATTTCGTGGGTCATACCTTCGCTGTGCATAATGGGAATAAATTTATTCCAGTTTATGTAACAGAGAATATGGTGGGACACAAATTAGGTGAATTTGCACCAACTAGAACGTATAAAGGTCACGGTAAATAATAAACAATATGGAAGCCAAAGCAATATTAAGAAACTGTCCATTATCACCGCGTAAAATGCGTTTAGTGGCTGATGAAGTAAGAGGCCAGCGTGTGGAGAAAGCATTGAGTATTTTACAGTGGAATCAAAAACCTACCTATGCTATATTTTTGAGCAAATTAATCAAAAGTGGCATCGCGAACTGGGGTGTAATAAACACAGAAACTCGTATTGAAGATAGCGAATTATACGTTAAATCAATATTGGTAGATGGTGGTGTTACAATGAAGCGTTTAAGAACTGCACCGCAAGGTCGTGGTTACCGTCAACGCAAAAGGTCCAATCACATTACCATTGTGATTGACAGTAAAACAAGTAGTACTCAAACCGAAGCATAAGAAAATGGGACAAAAAATTAACCCGATAGGATTTCGTCTTGGTATCATCAGAGGTTGGGATTCCAACTGGTACGGTGGAAAAGATTACGGCGATAAGCTCGTTGAAGACGAAAAAATCCGCAAATACCTCAAAGTGAGAATTCCAAAAGGTGGAATAGCGAAAGTGATTATTGAGCGTACACTTAAGAGAATCACTCTTACCATAAATACCGCAAGACCGGGTATTGTTATTGGTAAAGGTGGACAAGAAGTGGATGCTATCCGTGAGGAAATTAAGAAAATCACAGGTAAAGATGTTCAAATCAACATCAATGAAATCAAACGCCCTGAATTAGATGCCAATTTAGTAGGTGAAAATATCGCCCAACAAATTGAAAATCGTTTTTCATACAAGCGTGCACTGAAAAATGCCATTCAAAGTACCATGAAAATGGGTGCTGATGGTATCAAGATTCGTATCAGTGGACGATTGAATGGTGCTGAGATTGCCCGTTCTGAAATGTATAAAGATGGAAGAACTCCATTGCATACATTGCGCTCTAATATCGATTATGCCTTGGTAGAAGCTCAGACGGTTTATGGTAAAATCGGAATCAAAGTGTGGATTTGTAAAGGTGAAATTTATGGTAAAGTAGATTTATCGCCTGTTACAGAATCTGAACGTAAGGGACCATCTAGAGGTGGAAATAATAACGACAAAAATAGAGGTGGAGGACGTGACAGAGATCGTGATCGCGATCGCCGTCGCCGCCCCAACTAATTAATGATTTGAAGAAATGTTAAGTCCAAGAAGAACGAAATATAGAAAGCAGCAGAAAGGTCGTGTCCGTGGGATGGCCGGCAGAGGTCACCGTGTGATCTTCGGTAGCTTTGGTTTAAAATCCATGGAGCCCCATTGGATTTCCTCCAGACAAATCGAGTCAGCGAGGATTGCTGTAACCCGTTATTTAAAAAGAGAAGGTCAGGTTTGGATCCGGATTTTTCCAGACAAACCGATCACCAAAAAGCCTGCAGAGGTTCGTATGGGTAAAGGTAAAGGTGCTCCAGAATATTGGGTGGCCCGTGTTAAACCTGGTACCATTATGTTCGAAGTAGGTGGTGTGCCTTTAGAAATTGCTAAAGAAGGAATGCGTTTGGCTGCTCAAAAAATGCCAGTTGCATGTACCTTTGTTGTTCGTCCAGATTATAACGAGGAGGACTAATTATGAAATACGAAGAAATTAAAGGTTTACCTAATAAAGAATTGGTAGAAAGATACAAAGAGGAACGCAAACGCTACCAGAAAATGCAATTCCAAAATGCAGTGGCTCCACTTGAGCACCCGCATAAACTTCGCGAATCAAGAAGAGAAATTGCTCGCTTGTTGACCGAATTGAATATTCGTAGAGCTGATGCACAATATCAGGCTTACTTGAAATTAACCGTTAATACCATAGAAGACTGATGGAAGCAATTAGAAACGCCAGAAAAGAAATTGTTGGAACTGTAACAAGCTCCAAAATGGATAAAACTATCGTAGTGGCTGTTGTACGTAATGTAAAACACCCTAAATACGGTAAGTACTTTAAGAAAACCAAAAAGTTCGCAGCGCACGATGAGAAAAATGAATGCACTGAGAATGATATTGTTAGAATCATGGAAACCAGACCTTTGAGTAAATCAAAGAGATGGAGACTAGTAGAAATCTTAGAAAAAGCCAAATAAAATGATACAACAAGAAAGTAGATTAAAAGTGGCTGATAACAGTGGTGCCAAAGAGGTTCTCTGTATCCGCGTACTCGGTGGAACCAAGCGCAGATATGCGAGTGTTGGTGACAAAATAGTAGTGAGTGTAAAGCACGCTACTCCGGGTGGTAACATAAAAAAAGGAGCGGTTTCTAAAGCAGTTGTGGTTCGCGTGAAAAAAGAAGTGCGTAGACCTGATGGTTCTTATATCCGTTTCGATGAAAATAGTTGTGTTTTGTTGAACAACTCTGACGAGCCAAGAGGTACCCGTATTTTCGGCCCTGTGGCTAGAGAATTGCGCGATAAACAGTTTATGAAAATTGTATCATTGGCACCAGAAGTATTATAATAATGGCAAACAGAAAGAAATTACACGTTAAAAAGGGCGACACCGTGATGGTATTGTCAGGCGACGATAAAGGGAAAACTGGTCGTGTGTTGACCGTATACCCCGAAAAAGAACGTGCCCTAGTGGAGGGTTTGAATATTGTGACTAAGCACCGCAAGCCTACTGCCCAAAACACAGGTGGTACTATCGATAAAATCGAAGCACCCATTCATATCTCCAACCTTATGGTTACCGTAGGTGGTAAACCAACTCGTATCGGACGTAAACGCGACGAGGATGGAAAATTGCAACGTGTTGCCATTAAAACAGGAGAAATTATTAAATAAGCAATCGTATGAGTTATACACCTAGACTTAGATCAAAATATCAAGAGGAAGTAATTCCAGCAATGCAAGCCAAATTTAATTATAAAAATGGCATGCAAGTTCCCCGTATCACCAAAGTGGTTTTAAACCAAGGTGTGGGTGCTGCTGTGAATGATAAAAAATTAGTGGATGCAGCTGTAGATGAAATGTCAAGAATTTCAGGTCAAAAAGCAATTGCTACCATTTCTAAAAAGGCAATCTCTAACTTTAAATTAAGAGAGAATATGCCAATCGGTTGTAAAGTAACCCTAAGAAGAGAAAAAATGTTCGACTTCCTAGATCGTTTGATCAGTGTCTCTATGCCACGTATCCGCGATTTTCAAGGATTGTCTGTTAAAGGATTCGATGGTCGTGGAAACTGGACTATGGGTATCACTGAACAAATCATCTTCCCAGAAATAGATATCGATAAAACAAATAAAATTACAGGTATGGATATCACCATCGTAACCTCAGCAGAAACAGACGAAGAAAGTTTGGAATTGTTGAGATTGTTAGGCTTCCCATTCCAGAAAAACTAATAAAATGGCAAAAGAAAGTATAAAAGCCAGACAACGCAAACGCGAACAATTGGTGGCTCAATACGCTGAAAAGCGTGCAAAATTGAAAGCAGAAGGCAACTACGATGAATTACAAAAACTTCCTAGAAATGCTTCTCCTGTTCGTTTGCGCAATCGTTGTAAAATAACTGGTAAACCACGTGGTTATATCAGAGTATTTGGAGTTTGTAGAAATCAATTCCGTCAGCTTGCGAGCGATGGTAAGATTCCTGGTGTAACTAAGTCAAGTTGGTAAAAAAATAAGAAATGACAGATCCAATAGCAGATTATCTGACCAGATTAAGAAACGCGATGAAAGCAAATCATCGTGTTGTAGAGATTCCTGCGAGTAATTTGAAAAAAGAAATTACCCGTGTTCTTTACGAAAAAGGATACATATTGAAGTATAAATTTGAACCCACCGAAAACAAACAAGGGGTAATCAAAATTGCATTGAAATACGATCACCAAACCCGCCAAAGTGCAATTCTTTCTTTGAAAAGAGTTTCTAGACCTGGTTTGAGAAAATATTCCAATCACGATGATTTACCAAGAGTATTGAACGGTTTAGGTGTGGCAATTATTACTACTTCTAAAGGTGTAATGACCGACAAAGAAGCCCGTAAATTAGGTGTCGGTGGTGAAATTTTGTGTTTTGTACAATAATAAATTAATTAAAGAATATTAAAATATGTCACGCGTAGGAAAAGCCCCCATTCAAGTCCCAGCAGGAGTGAATGTTACAATAACCCCAGGTGTAATTACCGCCAAGGGGCCAAAAGGAGAACTTTCTCAACCCATCGCCGAACACTTTATCGTTAAAGTGGAAGATGGTTTGATGACAGTACATCGCCCAAGCGAGAGCAAAATGGATAAAAGTCTTCATGGCTTATATCGCTCCTTGTTAAACAATTTAGTGAAAGGTGTTAGCGAAGGCCATACCGTTCAACAAGAATTGGTCGGTGTAGGTTATAAAGTTTCTAACCAAGGTAATCTTGTAGAATTTGTAGTCGGTTACTCGCACAAAATCTTGTTGCAGGTGCCAGATGAAATCACAGTAACCACCTTAACAGAAAAAGGTAAAAATCCAAGCATCACTATGACTTGTGTCGACAAACAATTGCTCGGTCAAGTGGCTGCTAAAATTCGATCTTTCCGTAAACCTGAACCATACAAAGGAAAAGGTATCAAATTTGCGGGTGAAGTGTTACGTAAAAAAGCAGGTAAGTCTGCATCTAAATAAGGAGAAAGAATCATGGCAAAAACGAAGGTTTATAGAAGAAATAAAATACGTGCACGCATCCGCGGCGTAATCTCAGGAACAGCTGAACGCCCACGTTTGAGTGTATATAGAAGTAATAAAGAAATTTATGCGCAGTTAATCGACGATTCTAAAGGTGTTACCCTTGTGGCTACTTCATCTAAAGAAAAGTCAATCAATGATGTAGTTGATACCAAAGTGGCCAAAGCTGGTCTTGTTGGTAAGAAATTGGCAGAGTTGGCAAAAACAGCTGGCATTGAAAGTGTTGTGTTTGATCGCGGTGGGTATTTATATCACGGTCGCGTGAAAAGTCTGGCTGATGGTGCCCGTGAAGGTGGGTTGCTATTCTAAAATAATAAGCGAAAAAAGAAAATGTCAAATTTGAGAAATAATATTCGTGTCCGTCCAGGTGATCTTACCCTTACTGAAAAAGTAGTAAACATCAACCGTGTGGCTAAAGTAACAAAAGGTGGTCGTACCTTTAGCTTTACTGCTTTAGTGGTTGTTGGAAATGGTAATGGTATCGTTGGACACGGTTTAGGTAAATCAGGTGAAGTTATAGATGCAATCAATAAAGGCATCGAAGACGCTAAAAAGAACTTGATTAAAGTTCCAGTTATCAACGGAACTGTGCCTCACGAGCAATTAGGTAAATACGGTGGAGGAAGGGTTTTCTTGAAACCAGCTTCTCATGGTACAGGTGTAATTGCCGGTGGTGCTATGCGTGCAGTTTTAGAAAGTGCTGGCGTAACCGACGTTTTGGCCAAATCTAAAGGTTCTTCAAATCCACATAACGTGGTAAAAGCTACCTTTGAAGCCCTAATTGCAATGAGAGATCCACACAGCGTATCACAATTACGCGGTATTAGTTTAAAACAAGTGTTTAATGGTTAATAAGATGGCAAAGGTAAAAATCACCCAGGTTAAAAGCGGTATCGGATATCCTAAAAACCAAAAAGCCACGTTGAGAGCCCTAGGCCTCCGTAAAATGAATGCGAGCAGAGAATTTGAATTGAATCCTCAAATCTCTGGTATGATTCGCACAGTTGAACATTTATTAAAAGTAGAAAACGCGTAATGAATCTTAGTAATCTAAAACCAGCGGAAGGTTCGGTTAAAAATCGTAAAAGAATAGGTCGTGGACAAGGTTCTGGCCGCGGTGGAACTTCCACAAAAGGTCATAAAGGAGCACAAGCTCGTACTGGTTACTCTAGGAAAATAGGTTTTGAAGGTGGACAAATGCCTCTTCAACGTCGTATTCCTAAAGGTGGATTTAAAAATATTAACCGCATTGAATATACTGCCATTAATTTGGATGTAATTCAAACCCTTGCAGATGATTTAAAAATCACTAAAATCGATAAAGAAGTGTTGATTTCTAAACACCTTATGGGTAAAAATGATTTAGTGAAAATCTTAGGTCGGGGTGAGTTAAAGTCTTCAGTCGAAGTGTACGCTCATAAATTTAGTGATACCGCTAAAGCAGCTATCGAAGCGGCTGGCGGAAGCACACAAATAATCGCGAGATAATCATGAAAAAGATCCTCGAAACTTTTAGACATATTTGGGCCATCGAAGAACTTCGTAAGCGTATCACCTACACGTTGATGTTGCTTGTGATTTATAGACTTGGTTCATATATTATTCTTCCAGGTATTGACGCGGAAATGCTCGAGGGACTCCTTGGGCAAACCAAAAACAATATTCTAGGTTTGATAAATACCTTTGCAGGAGGTGCGTTCGCAAGAGGTGCCATTTTTGCCCTCGGTATTATGCCTTATATATCAGCTTCTATCTTTATGCAGCTGGTGTCTATTGCCATTCCTAGTTTTCAACGTCTTCAAAAAGAAGGCGAAGAAGGAAGACGTAAGATTAATCAGTATACCCGTATACTTACCATCATGTTTACCGCTGTACAGGCTTATGCTTACTTGAATAACATCATTGGAACTCCGGGTAACCAAGGCGCTCTATTATTCAACTACGCAGGAAGTGTTATGTCGCAGTCTATGTTTATCCTAACTAATATCTGCTTGTTAACTGCCGGAACCATGTTTACCATGTGGATGGGAGAGCGCATTACCGATAGAGGAATAGGCAACGGTATAAGTTTAATAATTATGGTTGGTATCATCGCCAGAATGCCAGCAGCAATTGTGGGTGAGTTTTTGTTCCGCTTAACCAAAGGTGGTCCAATCTTGTTCATTGTTGAATTGGTGATTTGGTTTATGGTAATCTTATTTGTGATATTGTTGACCCAAGGTACGCGTAAAATTAGCATAAATTATGCTAAACGTGTGGTTGGAAACAGACAATATGGTGGAGCAAGACAATATTTGCCTATTAAAATATTGGCAGCAGGAGTTATGCCTATCATTTTTGCACAAGCTATTTTATTCTTACCCGCAACCATCGGTAGCTTCTACACTGAGTCGAATGCACCAGGTTGGTTGATGAGTATGATGAACCCAAATGGTTTTTGGCACAATGCACTTTTGGTATTTTTAATTGTAGTATTTACCTATTTTTATACTGCCATAATCTTTAATCCAGTGCAAATGGCCGATGACATGAAAAGAAATAATGGATTTATTCCGGGCATAAAACCAGGAAAAAATACAGCCAACTTTATTGATGGTGTTATTTCTAGAATCACATTGCCGGGCGCAATATTTATAAGTATTGTTGCCGTTTTACCCGTATTTGCTTCTCAAGCCAATATCAATCAAGAGTTTAGCCAGTTTTTTGGCGGAACCAGTCTTCTAATCATGGTAGGTGTTGTGTTGGATACTCTCCAACAAATAGACAGCTATTTACTCATGAGAAAGTATGATGGATTGATGAGTGGGGGAGGTAAATTAAAGGGTAGAATGACAAATGCTTACAGTCAAGTTGATATTTAAAAAAAAAACACTATTTTTGCAGCCCTTTTGATATGTCCAAACAAGACGCCATAAAACAAGATGGATTAATTTCCGAAGCCCTTTCGAACGCGATGTTTCGCGTTAAGCTAAAAAATGGCCACGAAATTATTGCCACGATTTCTGGGAAAATGCGAATGCACTACATTCGTATCCTGCCTGGCGACAAAGTTCAAGTGGAGATGTCTCCATACGATTTAACAAGAGGGAGAATAACATTAAGATATAAGTAAACGTTGATATGAAAGTTAGAACATCTGTTAAGAAACGCAGTGAAGACTGCAAGATCGTACGCCGTAAGGGTAGGGTGTATGTAATCAACAAAAAGAACCCTAAATTCAAGCAAAGACAAGGATAATAAAAAATGGCTAGAATAGCAGGTATAGACATTCCAAAAAACAAAAGAGGCGTCATCGGACTAACCTACATTTATGGAATTGGACGCAGCACAGCGGCAGAGATCTTGGATCATGCTGGAATAAGTCACGACAAACACGTGAGTGAATGGAACGACGACGAACTCGCGCTGATTAGAAATTTTATCACTGAGAGAGTGAAAACAGAAGGTGAATTGCGTTCTTCAGTGCAATTGAACATCAAACGTTTGATGGACATTGGTTGCTATCGTGGACAAAGACATCGTAAAGGTCTTCCTTTGCGTGGTCAACGTACTCGGACGAATGCGCGCACCAGAAAAGGTAAACGTAAAACTGTTGCTGGTAAGAAAAAAGCAACTAAATAATATAGCGCAATAACAACATGGCGAATCAAAAGAAAGCACCAAAGAAAAAAGTTAAAGTCGATCCGCACGGTCAAGTTCATATTCGTGCAACGTTTAACAACATCATCGTTTCTGTTACCAATACCGAAGGACAAGTTATATCTTGGTCCTCAGCCGGTAAAATGGGTTTCAGAGGTTCTAAGAAAAATACTCCTTACGCAGCTCAAGTTGCCGTTCTCGATTGTGCAAAAGTTGCATTCGACTCCGGTTTGCGTAAAGTAGAGGTTTTTGTAAAAGGACCAGGAAGCGGAAGAGATAGCGCAATTAGAAATTTACAAACCGTTGGTTTAGAAGTTACATCTATCATGGATATCACTCCTATGCCCCATAACGGATGCCGTCCACCAAAACGTAGAAGAGTTTAAGCTTAATTTAAGAAAGTTCAATGGCAAGATATATAGGTCCAAAATCAAAAGTTTCAAGAAGATTTCGTGAAGCTATCTTCGGAAAAGACAAGGCGTTAGAAAGAAAAAACTACGGTCCTGGTCAACACGGTAACTCTCGTCGCCGTCCGAAACAATCTGAATACGCAATTCAATTAGCGGAAAAACAAAAAGCGAAATTTATTTATGGTGTGTTGGAAAAACAATTCCGCAATACATTCAAAAAAGCAGCGTCTAAAAAAGGTATCACAGGTGAAAATTTGTTGCGTTTCTTAGAAGCCCGCTTAGACAATACCGTTTATCGCATGGGTATCGCACCTACTCGTAGATGTGCAAGACAATTGGTTTCGCACAGACACATTACCGTAAATGGTGAAGTAGTGAACATTCCAAGCTATCAATTAAAACCAGGCGATGTTGTAGCCGTTCGTGAACGTTCTAAAACATTAGAAGTGGTTTCCAATTCAGTATCAAGCCAACGTGCTCGTTTCAGCTGGATCGAATGGAATGGCTCTGAATTGCAAGGTAAATTCTTATCCTTTCCTGAAAGATCCGAAATTCCTGAGAATATCAAGGAACAGCTAATTGTCGAACTTTACAGTAAATAATCCAATTAATCAAAAAAACATGGGTGTTATACCATTTCAAAAACCAAATAAGGTTGTAATGACCAAATCCAACGACGCTCATGGAGTGTTCGAATTTTTTCCTCTAGAAAAAGGTTACGGTGTTACAATTGGTAACGCAATGCGCAGAGTTCTTCTATCTTCTCTTGAAGGTTACGCAATCTCTGCAGTTAAAGTTCAAGGTGTTGACCATGAATTTAGTACAATCAAAGGAGTAGTAGAAGATGTTGTAGAGATGGTGTTAAATTTGAAACAAGTTAGATTCAAATCTACCAGCACTGCAGAAGATCAAGAAAAATTGTTTATTACTGTTAAAGGTAAAGACCAGTTTTTAGCAGGTGATATCGGTAGATATACCAATGCATACAATATCCTTAACCCTGAATTGGTTATCTGTAACATGGATCCAACGGTGAACCTTGAAATAGAATTAACCATCTCTAAAGGTAGAGGTTATGTTCCAGCAGACGAGAATAAACAAAAAGATGCGCCGATTGGTCAGATTTCTGTTGACTCTATCTATACCCCTATCAAAAACGTTAAATTTAATGTAGAAGATTTCCGCGTTGAACAAAGAACGGATTTTGAAAAGTTGGTAATGGAAGTAACTTCTGACGGTAGTATCCATCCAGAAGAAGCACTAAAAGAAGCTGCGAAAATCTTGATTCAACATTTTGTTTTGTTTAGCGACGAAAATATTATGCCAGAAACAAGAGTTTCTAAAGTGGTTGAAGAAGTAGACGAGTCATTCCTTCAAATGAGAAAGATTCTAAAAGCTGCTTTGGCTGATTTAGATCTTTCTGTTAGAGCATACAACTGCTTAAAAGCCGCCGAAATCAAAACTTTAGGCGAGTTGGTAAATTATCACATTGATGATTTATTGAAATTTAGAAATTTTGGTAAAAAATCTCTTTCCGAGTTAGAAGAATTCGTAAGAGAGAAAGGCCTCCACTTTGGAATGGATGTTTCCAAATACAATCTTAACGACGAGTAATAATAATGAGACACGGGAAAAAAATAAATCATTTAGGAAGAACGGCTTCTCACCGCCGCGCGATGTTAGCAAACATGGCTTCTTCACTAATCAAACATAAAAGAATTGTTACAACCGTTGCAAAAGCGAAATCTTTGCGCGTGTATGTAGAGCCTTTGATTACCAAAAGTAAAAATCCTTCTACCCACAATTATCGTACTGTATTCTCTTATCTTGGTGATAAGGTTGCCGTGAATGAATTGTTCTCTGTTGTAAGTGAGAAAGTTGCCAACCGTCCAGGTGGGTACACTAGAATCCTTAAAACAGGAAATCGTATGGGTGATAACGCGGAAATGGCAATGATTGAACTTGTCGACTTTAATGAATTCTTCGACGGATTTAAACAAGATCGCAAAAAATCAAACACCCGCCGCTCACGTAGAGGGACTAGCACCACTGTTGCTGCTGCTCCTAAAACAGTTGCGCCTAAAGAAGAAATTCAAGATGCGGTAATCGTTGAAGATGTAGTTGAAACAACTCCTGAAGTTACCAACGATAACGCTGCACCTGAAACTTCAACTGAAGAATCAACAGAAGAAACTACCAAAGAGTAATTCTAAAACTATCTAATATTAAAAAAGGACGCCAATAGCGTCCTTTTTTGTTTTTATACCTTAAATTAATTATGCGTTTGATTTTAACAGTTGTAAAATACTATTCTTATCCATCATTCCCGATTTGCGAAACAACTGCTTTCCATTTTTAAATACCATAAAAGTGGGAACGCCTTGAATTTGATAGGCTTGCGCTATGGATGGATTTTTGTCTACATCAATCTTAAGAATAACAGCAGCATCTCCAATTTCTTCTTTGGCAGATTCCAATATCGGTGACATTGCTTTACACGGTCCACACCAAGTAGCAAAAAAATCAATTAAAACTGGTTTGTCGCTTTGAATGAGTTCTGAAAAGCTTGCCATTACATGTATTTCTTTAAATTTAACCAACTACCGCCGTTGTGAACCTCACCGAATCCTGCTCGACTCAAAATGCCCTTTGCCGATGCACTGCGCATTCCAGATGCACAACACGTAATTACAGGTTTACTTTTGTCGATTTTTGATAATTGACTCGGTAAACGATCCAAAGGTATATTTTTAGATTTCTTTAAATGCCCTTGCTGGTATTCACCACTCGTGCGTACATCTATAATTTGAGCCCCGTTTTCTATGAGTTCACCCAAATTTACGGTGCTCTTTTTTCCAAATATTGCTGATAAAATTCCCATATATAACACAAAGTTCAGGCATATCCATTTAACAATGTGTGACAAAATACACATTGTGGGCATTGTTCCAATTAAATTAATCCCTGTTTATATGTCCAGGTTTAATTCCTTTAAAATGTGGTCCGCCTCCGAAACGTATTTTATAACATAGATGGCATATCGTATATCACAACCTATGCTTCGTGAATATTTTTCATTCCACGCATAATCATTGATGGTGGCCGTATAGCTTCTATCAAAGTTAATTCCAATTAATTCACCCGATGCATTCAATACCGGACTACCAGAATTTCCACCTGTTGTGTCCAAATTATACAATAATCCCACAATTACTTTGCCTGTTTTAGGGTCTTTGAAAATACTGGGAACATTGTCCTTTCTTAGTTTGTCTCCCACCATTTTGGGCAGTCTGTAATCACCGGTTTCTTGTGCCTTTTGAAAAATACCATCTAAAGTGGTGTATGGAGTGGCTGTTTCTCCATCGTTCGGACTATAAGATCTAATGTAACCATACGTTAACCGCAATGTACTGTTGGCATCAGGAATAAATTGGGATTTCAAAAACTGCTCTCTTAAACCTGTATATTGCGGCATTAAGGAATTTAGTTTTGTATTGCTATTTATCCATAACTCAGCAGAATAATCTTGAAAATGACTGATATCTTTTGCGATTTTCACTAAAATATCCGAACTGGTCAATAGCTTTTCAGGTTTTTCACGCAATAGCTTACCAATTTTTGCAGTATCTAGCAATATACTTTTTGAAACTTCGTCCACATATTTGTTCAATAACCCTTGGCTGTTTCCAAATACTTTATCTGCAGATTTTACGTTAATCTTTAATTTATTGCCTTCTCTGTAAATTTCATTTATCAAAACAAGGTACGCTTGATTCTCTAAACGCTTGTCAATAAAGGAATATTCCTTCATTGCTTTTGCTTTAAACTCTTGTACCAATCTTAAATATTCGGTTTTGTTTTTGTTTTTTAATGCAGAGGCTGCCAACATTTGGTAATCCGATATAATTCCTGCTAAACTGCCAATACTGCTTTGATTGTTTAAAAAAACATTTGAGTAAAAATACATTCTTCCAATTGCGGTTCTAGTCTTCCATAAATCCCTAATTGCTGGCACAACGTCATTCGCTTGCTTATATTCTTTACTATTTATTGGAAATGCTGTTAAAATAGCATCGTCCTGCATGTTTCTTTTTTGCACAATATCGGTTCTGCGCAACCCCTGAATTTTTCCGCGGTAATTTTTTTCTACATTTTCTAAGCTCTGAATTTCACCAGCAAATGCCAAACGCTTTGAAACCTGACCTTCACTGTTTGATTTCATTAAATCTATATACGTTTTATACCAAGATTGAATGGTTGGCAATTGAATTTCTTGTTGGAATTTTAAATAAGCACCACTTTCATGTCTGAATGTGCGTCCCGGATAACCCATTATAAACACAAAATCACCTTCTTTGGTACCATTCGGGTTTATTTTTAATGTGTTTTTTGGTTTATATGGGATGTTGTCTTTGCTATAAGCAGCTGGTTTGCCATTTTTGTCTACATAAGCCCGAACCAGACTAAAATCACCGTTGTGTCTTGGCCATTCCCAGTTGTCTGAGTCTCCTCCAAATTGTCCTACTGTAACAGGTGGAGCCAAAACCAATCTAACATCCTTCAAATAAATATATCTAAACAGTGTGTAACTTCTGCCAACAAACATTTCTGATACTTCAATGGCCAACTCTGGATAAACGGCCTTTTCTTTTTCTACGATGGCTTTGATATTTGTACCTATAATTTTTATCCGGTCTTCGGGACTGGTATTCTCAGATATTCCAGAGAGAACTCTAGTAGAAACATCCTCATAACTTTGGGTGATTTTACAAGGCATATTGATTGAAAGTTCTTCAGATTTGGTTTTTGCCACAAATCCGTTTTCTAAATAATTGTTTTCAGCAGTACTTAAACTTGAAACACCGCCATAAACACAGTGGTGGTTTGTTATAATCAGTCCATCTTCAGAAATAAATGAACCGGTGCAACCTCCAACTTTAACCAGGGCATCGGTGAGCGATATTTTCCCTGGATTAAATATTTCCTCAGAACTTAATTTCAGTCCTGCATTTTTTAAGTCATTGCCATTCAAATAATTTAACGGAAACATTCCTTCTTCAGGAGAATAACTGCTAAGGCCAAGTATAAACCCGATCGCAATTACCGGCAGAGCACATTTTTGTATAAAATCAGAATATTTTTTACGCATCTTTACAAATCTAAGGGCAGCAACAGATGATTCCCAATTTTTCCGTTGTATTTTTGCCAAATATCTCATGTCAAATTCCACTATAGTTGTGTTGTCCATGCTCGCAGTGATTTTTTTATCGCTGGTTGTTGATTTGGGCTTGTTTAGTAAATCTACATCAAATAGTCAAACAACATTAAAATCTAGTTTGTTGCGCAGTTTGGCTTGGTTTGGACTAGGATTATTGAGTGTTGTGTCAGTTTACTTTTTGCATCCTACCATTCACAATATCACAGATTTTAAAGGTTTATACGATTACCAAACCAAATACGGCAGCCACTTTTTGATTACCAATAATTTAGAAGAGTCGATTCTACATTTTAAACTAAGTTCGGCCACAGCTTATTTATCTGGATTTTTATTGGAATATGCCCTGAGTATAGACAATTTATTCGTTATGCTGTTGGTGTTTCAATCCTTCAAAATATCCCACGAAAACGAAAAAAAGATTTTAGTTTGGGGCATCCTGGGCGCCATGATTTTAAGATTTGTGTTTATTTATTTGGGAAGCAATGCCATTCATCAATTTCATTGGGTTTTGTATTTTTTTGGGGGACTTTTGATCTTTTCTGGATTTAAACTCATGTTTCAAAAATCAGAAGAACACGTAAATACTGAAAATCATATCATATATAGAATCTGTAAACGTCTGTTTTCATTGAAAGATTCAGTTTCGCACCCACATTCCTTTTTCTACCGCGAAAACGGTAAACTATTCGTTACGACCCTTTTTGTTGTACTCTTAATTATTGAATTTACCGATGTGATTTTCGCAATAGACAGTGTTCCTGCTGTGTTTGGCGTAACAACCGACCCTTATTTGGTGTTTTTTTCAAATATTTTTGCACTTATTGGATTGAGGTCTTTGTATTTTCTGATTGGGTTTGGTATTGATAAATTTTATGCCCTGAAATACGGATTATCCATTATATTAGTTTATATCGGTGCCAAAATGTTATTAGAAGAATATGCAGTGAGAATGGGATTCACACACCTACACAATTTACTTATTATTATAGGCATCTTGGCAATTAGTGTATTTTATTCATTGAAGTTTCCGAACCAAGGTATTCAGCAGACAAATGATTCTATTGATTAAACAAAATATTATTAGAAATATAATTTGAATATTGACGAATATACTTATAATTGTGTTTTATATTTATGGATAACAATAAAATAGACATGTTTCTTGCTTCAAAATCGAAATTTTTTGAATCGCACAGAATATCAGAACTACAAGATAAATTAATGAATGCTTCTGACGATAAGTGGATAGTAATAAACTCAATCGAATTAAAAGATCCACAAACTTTTCTAATTGTATCCATTGTAGGTGGTACTTTAGGAATTGATCGTTTTATGTTGGGGGATATTGGATTGGGTGTTGGTAAGTTATTGACTGCTGGCGGATGTGGAATTTGGGCGATAGTTGATATCTTCTTAATTCGCGAAGCCGCTAAAAAAGCCAACTGGGATTTATTTACCAGCGTTTTACCTTAATTCAAATGGAGCATTCGGTTGTCCTTGACTCAGAAAAAGAAAAGGCCTCAAATGCCTATGTGATGTCAATATTAGCAATTACGGTGGGTTTGCCTTTGCCAATATTTAACTTAGCGGCCACCGTAATATTTTATTTTGCCAATAAAAAATCTACCTATTTTGTAAAATGGCATTGTACCCAAGCCCTAATTACGCAATTGCTGTTGTTCTTCTTCAATTCTTATGGATTCTGGTGGGGTGTGCGTATTTTCTTAGATATTTTACCATTTTCTCAAGATTTCTTAATTTATATAGGTATCGTGATTTTTGTGAATATACTTGAAATTATTGCATCTATCTATGCCGCCATTTATGTTAAAAAAAATGGAGATTACAGAGTTTGGTTCATTTCGGATTTTGTAGACTACCTCATAAAGCAACCGAAAAGTGAATAAAGTATTGTTTAGATTCTTGATTTTTATACTCGTGGTTATGGCTATCATTTCAGCCATACGCGAAGTAAATTGGTTTAAATTATTTCAAATTGAAGAAGTCAGTTTGGACCTAGAAAAGAAAATTGGAGACGAAATTTGGAATTCAATGAAAATAACCGAGCCCATGGATTCCTCTGTAGCAAGAATCGAATTTGTGAACTCGGTAAAAAATAAAATTTGCCTAAGCAATCATTTTGACACTGCATCTATAAAGGTGCATTTGGTGAACCGCGATATAATAAACGCTTTTGCCATGCCAGGTGGACATCTAGTAGTATACACCGGTTTGTTTAAAAAATGCAAAAGTGCCGAACAGTTGGCCGGAATCATGGGACATGAAATTGCGCACATTCAAGAAAAACATGTCACAAAAAAATTAATTAAGGAAGTGGGGTTGTCTGTTTTGGTTGCCATTACCGGTGGAAATGTCGAAGGGGTAAAGGCCGTTATCGAACACCTTAGCTCTGTTGCCTATGATAGGAAATTAGAAAAGGAAGCCGATTTAAAAAGCATTGAATACCTCGATGCCGCAAATATAAATCCCGTCGGCCTGGCGGAGTTTATGGAAGAATTAGACAAAATGGATGGAGAACTTCCCGAAGAATTGGGTTGGTTTTCAACCCATCCAGAATCCAAAGAACGCGCAAAGTATATCCGTACGAAGGTAAATTCTATAAACAAAAAATACCCTCCTTTAAATTCAAATTGGGACTCTTTCAAGAATTAATTCGCGTATTTATGAATTATGTGGGAAAATGAATGCCCTATAATTTTGTTATTTACTGCAAAATAGGGAAATTTGTACCCGTAACGTGACATCTCAAATATCTAAAGCCTTATTGGTGCTACAAGATGGCACTTTTTATGAAGGACAAGCCATT
>CAMAQS010000026.1 GCA_945860565.1 Chitinophaga pinensis
TGATGGGAACCACTGTCATGGGTTGGTTGGGCTGAATGTATACAGTGTCGACAATGATGCCTGCCGCATGAAAGATGAAGAACAATACTGCATTTACGATTGCTGCTGTGGCTGCTGCCATGGCTCCAGCCATTAAGGCTTGTTTGATGTTTAATTTTTTTGTCATGTTGTGTATATTTTAGTTTGTTTATGTGTGTAGGTACTATAATTGTATGTACAAGTATATGTGCAAATTTTTTTTAGCTTCTCAGTTCATCGAGCCATTCGTTGATGAGTTTGGCTTTTTCGGGATTGAAGTTTTTGAATGGGTTGACGGATGCATCCCGCACAGCATCGATTTGCTCGAGCAGGTCGATTCCGTTTTGGGTAATTGTGATGTTCACGAGTCGGCGGTCGGTTTTGTCTTCGGTCCTGCTGGCGAGTTGTTTTTCGACCAATTTATCGACAATTCGGGTAGCATTGGAGGATTTATCGATCATTCTATGGGTAATTTCTTGGTTACAGTAACATTCGGGATGTTTTCCTTTTAAGATTTTCAGGACGTTAAATTGGGCTGGGCTGATGCCAAAGGGTTTTAATTTTTCGGCAATGAGTCCGTTGAGCCAGGAGCTGGTAAACGCAATATTGAGCAGCATTTTTTGTACTTCGCTCTTAAAAGGTTTGGTTTGTTTTATTTCGTCTTCCAGCTTCATTGCGGAGCAAAGATAATAATATTAATTGTATGTACAATTATATTTTGTTGGGGGGATAGTTGTGCGGGATTAGATAGGGATTTTGGTTTTTATTGGGGCAAAGGTTGTCTTGCTGTGATAGATGGGAAATAGATTATTTATTGAAGAAAGATTTTTCGCCGTTACACAGTGGTAGTTTTCAATTTTGCTTGTACTCCATATCGTACATATCAAATCCTTTTGCCCAATAGTCTTTTTTGATTTCCAAAAGTTCAAATCCTTGTTTTTCGTAGAATTTGTATGCAAATTGTGAAGTCCTTATTCTGATTTTTTGTATTCCGTCAAGAGAATGTAGTTTGTCTATTCGGTGTTTAAATAATTTTGTTCCCAAAGATTTTCTTTGATAGTTAGGGTGAAATATATCCCAACTAATTATTCCTGTTGTTTTGTTATCGGCAAAGTTAATTCCACCACATCCTACAATTTTTTGGTTATAAAGTAAAACATAATAAAGTTCCCTTTCGGTTTCTAAATACTTTTTCAAATCTTCTTCTTCGTGAACTGCGAAATATTTAGGCGTATTTAACCTAATCAGGTTAATGACTTCATTTTTGTCGTTTGAATCGTATTCTCTTATTGTAACCAGGTTTAGCATTTTAATTTTCCATTTGTTGGATGGTTTTCAATCGTTGTGGGTGTCATTTCCCCCCAAATTAGAGCCAAGGCATTATTTAATTTTCTGGAATTTCATTTTCTTCCACATCAATTTTCCATATTAATCCAGAAATTATTGCTGCAATTGAATAGATGATTATATAATAGATTGTTGATTTTCCGCCCATAAAGAGAAATGTCATTGAGATGCCGAGAATTGTCCAAATAATTACGGTCAATTTAAGGTGGGTTGGTTTTATATCCGTAGTTTTTAAGTAATAATAAATCAAATAATACATGAATATTGTTGGCATTGAAAAGGCGATAGAGAATAAAAGAAATAAAGGATAAAATGCGATCTGATTTTCTTCTTGCCCATACTGTTCGCCAAAAATTAGTGAGAAAACAATCGGAAATAATGGCCCAAGTAATATGGTTGTTAGCCAATGTTTTAAGGGGTAATTAAATTTCATGGTTTTTAGTGATATATGATTTTATTTAGTTGCTTTAAATCCAATTTCTAAAATTTATTAGCTGCCAAAGATCTAACAAGATTATTTACGAAATTAATCCATTTTGATGTGAATTTATCGAACCAAATACACCGGGGAATGTTTTGAATAAAACGTTTCTTTTAGCATTGAATTTTAATGCTACAAACAAATTCAAAATAATGCTGGTTTTAATTATTGGTTAAATCTTGATTGTTTTTGAGATCCTTACGGAATTGAATAAATGTCCAATTTAGTCCAATTATATAGGGGAAAGTATTAGATATTACGGGAATAATTTCACTGTAGGTTAGACTTGAATAATGGGTTAAATAGTGTATCTGTTTTGCCAATATAATGGCGATATATATGCATGGACACAAAAACCACGACAAAAAACTTAGTCTCAAGTTTGACCTTACTTTTGGGATTAGATTTAGAAATATAGGAAATGATAGAAATCCCATGAAATGGCGTTGGCAGTAACCATTAATATTGCGTCGAACAATACACTTTCTTTAGTTAACCACTCACTTCGATATTTCTCTCCAAAAAAGATATCTATAATTCCATAAACACAATAGCCCAAAACTATGAGTACCCCTGGATAAATTACTGCTTTCTTGTAGTAAGTGGTCAATTGAATAACTTGAATTTTTTGATTTTTTTGCCTTGTCTTATGAGTATTGCATGATAAAAACTGGGGACATCGTATGTCCATTGGTTTAATATCAATGTTATCAAAATTCTGTCAATATGAGAAATTAATCCAATTAAAACAGCAGAAAATAATACAATTCCACCTTGGTTAAATGCTATCAAGTTGAAAAATGCAACGAACATTGATAGTCCAAACAGTTTGGATAGATATGCATGTGTGCATGTTTCTCTACCGAATTTATAAATGCTAATTACATAACAAAGTATTTCCATTATGAAGATTACCGAAATTGAAACTGTGTAATTTTCTAGAATGCCTGATTTAAGATGCCACGCTGAAAAACCAATACTTAGCCAAAAAATTAAATCGGTTTGACTATCTAGCCGTCTAAGTTTTTCGTTTGAAATATTTAATTGACGGGCTATTATTCCATCAAAAATGTCTGTTAACAAACCAAATGTCATTAACGAAACAATTATATAGTGGCAATTTTCAAAATTGAATGCTATGAGAACGATAGTTGGAGCGAGTATAAGTCTGATTAATACCAAAATGTAAGGAATGTTTTTCATGCCCTACGGTTATTAATACTCAACCAATCCAGATAAGAATTCTTCCATGTCGCCAAGAAATTTGGGAAATAAATTTTCTCCTGCATAGGTTAATAATTGAATTGTGCCATTAGCGTTTGAATAATAATATCCATAATAAGTGAATCTAATACCTTGAATTGTTCCGGACATTTGCATCAAAAAAACTTGGATTCCATTCACGTTTCGGGATTCTTCTTTTATGACTTTAATGTCGGGTGATACGCTTTTGGCATTATTAATGGCAATGGTTTTTAAGCTCTCTATTGAAACCTGAGTTTTCTCAGCAATCAACATACCATATAAATCACCACTTTTCTTCTGAAACGTAAATTCATACGCTTCGCTTTCTGCTCCTTTAGTAAAACTCCAACTTTTAGGATTAATCCAAATTCCAATATTCAATTTTTTACTTTTAACTAAAAAGGTGGAATTTTTGTCTTTTACAAAAACCTATTTATTTATTGCAATTATTGTATCGTCCAGAATGCTGTCGTTAAGGAATTTCCATGTGCCATCTTCGTAAAGAACGACCTCTTCGCCTGTTTCTGTTACAGCACTTATTTGAGCATTTAATAATTGTGCGAAGATGAGTAGTAGTCCCGTTAAAATTGATTTTTTCATTTTTTTATTATTAAAGATATTTTATTTCTATAGAGTTTTCCTGTTTCTAGTATTTTATACAAAGTCAGATTGTATAAAAACCTATCAAAGCTAATACCCAATTGTGGAAATTTCAAATATGCTAATCTGATAGGTATTTGCGCCAAGGCATGCCTTGGCGGAGAAGGTGCAAGTATTGGTATTTGACGCGGACATGGTGATTTCTGCAAATTTTAAATTGCCCATTTGCAAAATGTGCAAAGGGACTTGGTGCACTGAATTTTAGATTTGCAAAATTAGAATTTGGGTAATTTCTAACAGAAAAATTGGGATTGGTATAGAAGAATGGAAAAATATAAAAATAAATACCGCAAAGAATCAATCCGCGCGGCATGGTGGGATTATAGTTGGACTGGCGCCTATTTTATTACCGTAAATTGTAAAAACCATCGCCATTACTTTGGAAAGGTCATCAATAAAAAAATGGTATTGTCTCCATTAGGTGTTTTGGCAGATGTATTTTGGCACGAAATACCAAAACATTCATTAAATGTAGAATTGGGCGTATTCTCTATAATGCCGAGTCACATGCATGGCATATTGATTATCCGTCCACCAAAAATTGAAGATAACAATCAAATGCAAACCAAACAACCCAATTTAGGGGCAACCAGATTTCAAAACCAAGGGAAAAATAGCATCTCGTCTATGGTCGGTTCGTATAAATCTGCGGTCACGCGGCACGCCAATCGGTTGGGATTGAAATTTGCGTGGCAAACCGGTTTTCACGAACACATTATTCGGAATTTCGATGAATACCATCGCATCCATAAATACATTACCGACAATCCTGCCAAATGGTCTGCCTCTTTGTAGCGCCAAGGCATGCCTTTACGCTACAAAGGGGCAAGATAAATAGTACCATCATGAATTCATTTTTTTGCGGATCCATATGTAAATGGGATTTTCAAACAACAGAAACAATGCGATTGAAATGAGCCAAAGCAAGATAAAATTGCGGTCGGGTCCAATCCAAATCCAACGCAAACGGATGTTTACATAACTAATGTGTATGAGGTAAAAAGCGAAAGACGCTTTACCCAACAATACCATAAGTTTTGTTGAAAAAACGCGTTGAATATACGTGGCTTCGTTGATGAGTCCGGCCAATAGAAACAATACAAACAAGGGCAATACCAGTATATGAAGCAACAATCCAATGGGATGATCGGTTCCATGATGAAAAATATCGGGCTGAAAACATCCAATGGCATAAGCAGTTGAGAATACACCAATAAATCCAATAAGGGTTTTGTATTTGAAATCCCAAAACCGAGTATACTGGTCGTTTTGATTTCTTAACAACCTGGCTAAAAACATCCCCCCCAAGAATTCACTCGATTTTCCAGCAAATGTACTGCCAATAACAAATTTTGTGGGATACAAAAATTGTTGAGGATTGCCATTCCAAGCGGTCCATCCGTAACCAATACCAACCGTGACTAAAAATAATCCCACCAGGAAAAGCACGAGTACCAAAATGTGTTTTCGTTCTAAAACCACCAACAAAGGTAGAAGTAAGTAGAACGTAAATTCAACCGATAAACTCCAGGCTTGGGCAATCCCATCGAGATTTAATTTATTTGAAAACCCATGAAACAATGAATAGGTATGAAAATAATGGCCAACGTCTTTGAATTTTGGATCGAGGTAAAAGGCGGTGAGTATTAACCAATAAAGTGGAAAAATGCGGGCAAAACGGGTTAGTATATATTTCCGGTATTGAGAAATACTGTTCAATGGTTTTTCACCATAGGTATAAGCAAGTAAAAATCCACTTAAAATAAAAAAAAGCGAAACACCAATGTGCATTTCATTGAAAAAGCGCAACACTTCTGGATGCAAATGAGCCCGCCAATATTTGCGATTGTGGTATACAAATACCAAACTGGCAGCAAACGCACGAAATCCTGTGAGAGCATCAAATCGAATTATTTGCATGAATATAAAAGGAGATTTTCGTGCAATATAACGTTTTGAATTAATTTAATTGCCCCAGGCAATAAATGGTGGAGTTGGGGGGAATCGAACCCCCGTCCGGAGATGCGAAAGCTGGCGCTTTCTACAGGTTTAGGGCTAGATTGATTTTAGGGAACGGGCCGGCTCTGCCCTGGCCAACGTCATTCCTTGTTTAGCTAATAATGAAATGAAGCGCTAACTCATTCAAATCATACCCGTGCGGGTCGATTGTCTCGGTTGATTTTCGGCACGAGTCAAGAAAATCGAGACAACTAGCAATTGCTTATCGCTCGGATTAAGCAGCTAGGGCAAAGTTATTTTCGCCTCTTAAAATTTTGATAGTTGAGATTAGGGTGCCAAACTAACAAAGCACCACCTGCTTACACCGCATCCAATCATCCCGTCGATTCCGATCAACCCCAAATGATTAATCTGCAAATTTACACTAATCTGAACCATTCAACTAAAAAAA
The DNA here is from genome assembly GCA_945860565.1 of Chitinophaga pinensis. Lineage (GTDB taxonomy): Bacteria > Bacteroidota > Bacteroidia > NS11-12g > UBA955 > VMCP01. The sequence continues at coordinate 6,162 of CAMAQS010000026.1, forward strand.
CCGATGATTATCCCCCCAAATCGATAAATTTAGTCTCTGTAGTTTAATATCCCCCCAAAAAAATGAAGAAATTTATGCTAAACAAGCCATTCCAATTTACTATCTCAATCGTTTTATGATAACTTGCATCTTCATAAATGGGTAATTCGGTATTAAAATGGGTGGTATTCTTCTCGGCTATAGGCGCAACATGTGTCAGTGCTTTTTCGCAATCCATTCGTTTTACTGAATGGAAGTCCCTTTTTGTGCCTGCCGAAGATTCTCTATTTGTCCTAGAAAATCGTTTTGCAGATTTGAATTTTAGCTATGGTTTAATTGGAAATTCACTGTTTGAAAAACTGGAGGGTGGACACGGACATTCACTGTATGCCATTGCCGTGGCACCAGATAAATTGCCAACAGACTCTATCGAATGGACCGCCATATCCATGTTTAACTTAAGAACTACCACCGATACCTTGGATTTTACGGTATTGCTCGTTCCCGTTTTGGACTCACAACAATTAAAAGAGCGCCTTTTGTTATCCATTTACCAAAATACATGGATACAAGATTTTTCATTGGTAGAAGGGGATACATTTATAAAAGGGGTGGGTGATTTTGTTTTAGACAAGTATTTGTTGCCGTTGCCTTGCAATCATTGGCCCATTGAGGTAAATTATTATGGGCCAGAGGATGTGACCCTAATTATTGACGACGATGTGGCCAACGGATTAACCTTGGCAGATGTATTGAAGTTTTTAAATGAACGAAAAATTCATTTTGAAAGTTACCATGGTTCGCATTGTTTTGACAGAATGAACCGGATTAAACTTCAAATATTTTCACGAAATTTAGAGATTTCAGTCATGACGGATTTCGTAGAGTCGTTAACTGACAGTAAAACTAAATTAGAAGTAGATTTTGTAGAATAATCTATGTAATATTTTTTCACTTGTATAGTGAATTTTCTCAACTCGTGTAAAAAAAGAAGTCAAAAAGGTCATTTTTTTAGACAAAAATGAAAAAAAATAGTATTTGTGTTTTGTACAATAAATAAAAATGGTTATTGTTGAAAATACAAAAACATAATATTGGCTCAATACCATGATTAAAAATTACATACAAAAGCTAAAATTAACCGCCGTTGTGGGTTTGTTTTTTAGTTTGAGTGCTGAAACACAGGCTCAGGCTGTTGCCAAAGACACCGCCAAACAAGACATTGAAGGAATCGATGAGGTTGTGGTGGTTGGATACGGTACGCAAAAGAAGAGCAACGTTACCGGTTCAATTTCGCAGGTAAAAGCGAAAGATTTGGAAGACATTCCATTGACGCGCGTAGAACAAGCCTTACAAGGCAGAACTTCTGGAGTACAGATTTTGCAAAATTCGGGTCAGCCCGGTTCGGCCTCGGTAGTGCGTGTGCGTGGAACATCTTCTATTAACGGCTCGAATCCTTTGTACGTAGTAGATGGAGTATTGATTGCCGGGGGAATTGACTTTTTGAATCCAAATGATATTGAAACCATAGAAGTATTAAAAGATGCGGCTTCGGCGGCCATATACGGAGCACGTGGTGCGAATGGAGTTATCATCATTACCACCAAAGGCGGCAAAAAGGGCGCAATGCGTGTAAATTTTTCATCGTATGTTGGAATACAGAATGCATGGAAGATGTTGCCCGTTTTGAAGGCGTCTGAATATGCAACCTTACAAAACGAGATGGCGGCTGCGGCGGGACAAGCTTTGCCTTACGCAAATCCTAGAAGTCTTGGTGAAGGAACAGACTGGCAAAGTCATATTTTCAATAAAAATGCAGGCATTCGCAATATCGATGTGAACATTTCAGGGAGCTCAGATAGAATAACGTATTACGCATCCATTTCGAAACTAGACCAAGAAGGAATTGTGGCACCTGGAAAATCTTACTTTTCTAGACTTTCAGCGAGATTAAATACTGTTATAAATGTAAATAAAAGATTAACGGTAGGTTGGAATGCGGCATATACGCACAATGAGAGTCAAAGCGTGGCAGAGAATACCGAGTTCGGTTCTCCGTTGGGCCGTGCATTGAATATGGATCCTATAACTCCGTTGTACGAAACTGATCCCTCAAAATTAACGGATGCGCCTTATTCTGTGGGTGGTAATTTGCGTAAAAATTTGGTGAGAGACGGTGGTGGAATTTATGGAATTTCTTCTCGTGTAACCTCGGAAGTTTTGAATCCGGTGGCGGCTTTGTTAACGGATAACAATACGGGTTGGTCGGATAAAGTGGTGAATAATACGTATATGGAATTTGAGTTAATGAAAGGCTTAAAATTCAGAAGCAATATGGGTATTGATTTGGCTTTTTATGGGGGATATGGTTTCAGACCCGCTTACTATTTAAATGGTACAAATTATTTGGATACCAATTTTGTCTTTCAAAGTTTCAATAGGGCCTTTACATGGATGTGGGATAACACCATATCTTATAACAAGCAATGGCGCAAACATTCGATTGATGCGGTTGTGGGACATACAGCACAAGAAACGAATGGGACTTATGTAGGTGGATCGAAAAGAGACGTGCCAACCCAAAATCCAGACGATGCAACCATAGATTATGCGCGCAATCAAACCAGCGAAGACATATATGGTGGACGTTGGGAGCGGTATGCGATTGAGTCTTATTTTGCCCGTGCCAACTACAATTACAACGACAAATATTTGGTTACGGCCATTTTAAGGGCAGACGCCTCTTCGCGTTTCGGAGCAAATTACCGTTGGGGTTATTTTCCTTCTATTTCTGGGGGATGGAACCTGCACAACGAATCGTTCTGGAGAAAAAATAGATATGTGCAAACCTCAAAAGTTAAAATGGGTTACGGAAGAAGTGGAAACGATGCAGCAGGTTCATTGGAATATGCAGCAACCATTGTAGGAAGTAAAAGTTATACTTTTGGAACAGGTGAGGTTTTGACAAATGGAACGGCGCCAGCACAAGTTGCAAACCCTGATTTAAGATGGGAAACGGTAAGTCAGTTTAACATAGGAATTGAATCCAGAATTTTTAAACAGTTTACAGTTGGATTTGACATCTATCAAAAAACAACTACGGGTATGATGAGTAGACCGGTATTGCCAGATTATATTGGCAACGATGCACCTACATCTAACGTGGGAAATATGTTAAATCGTGGGATAGATTTAGAGTTGGGATACAATAAAACATTTGCCAACGGAATCGTGTTAAGTACAAACGGCAATATTTCGTTTGTGAGAAATGAAGTGGTATTGATAGGAAATGAGACTGGATTTTTGGCTGGATCAAGATGGGGTCCTCAAAGTTTGGAAATTACCCGTATCACGGAGGGAAATCCCATTGGTCATTTTTATGGATACAAAACCGATGGAATATTCCAAAGCATGACCGAGGTTAACAACTACAAAAATGCGGATGGAAAATTGCTTCAAGAAGATGCACAAGCTGGTGATTTTAAATTTGTAGACGTAAATAACGACGGAGTGATTGATGAAGACGACAGAACGATGATTGGCAATCCAACTCCTGACTTCATTTTTGGATTGAACATAAACTTAAAATATAAAGGGTTCGATTTATTGATATTTGGTCAAGGTGTTTATGGCAATGATATATACAATGCAACAAGAAGATATGATTTGCCTTCTGCCAATATGTACGCATCGTCATTAAATAGATGGACTGGTTCTGGTACATCCAATCAGTATCCAAGATTAACCTTGAAAGATGCAAACATGAATTTTGCGCGCAGTTCTGATTTTTATGTAGAAGACGGTAGTTTTTTCAGAATAAAAAACATTCAAATAGGATATCATATCCCTCAAAAAATCATGAAACAGTTGGGAATTAGCAGTGCCAGATTTTATTATTCGGGGTCTAATTTGCTGACATTTACACGTTATAGAGGTTTTGATCCTGAAATTGGAAGTGGTTTTGGGATAGATAGGGGAATTTATCCTCAAGCAAGAATGCATTCATTGGGTATTAATGTTTATTTTTAATAAAAAGAGTATGAGAAATTCAATTCATATACGTTCAAAAGTTTTCTTATTGGTAGGGCTTTTGGCGAGCGCCACGGCGTGTAAAAAAGATTTTTTAGATGTAAAACCTGTAGGACGGGAGTTAGAAATTAATTATTATCGTAACGAAGGACAGGCTTTTGAGGCATTGGTAAGCATTTATGATGCATTGCAATGGAATGACCAAGGTGGATTTACCGCATTCCGGATGTTGCTGAATGTTGCCAGCGATGAGTGTCATGCTGGTGGCAGTGATGCTTCCGATCAACCAACATGGGTAGCAGTTGATAATTTTAGCGTAAACCCAAATTTGGGACCACAAGCTGGTTTTTGGCGCCGCAATTACAAAGGCATTTACCGAGCAAATTTATTTTTGGAAAAAATTCAAAACATTCCAGATGCGTCTGTAGCATTTAAAACGCAAACAGCCGCCGAAGCGCGTTTTTTAAGGGCGAAATTCTATTTTGATTTGGTTAGACTTTTTGGGAATGTTCCATTGATTACCAAAACATTGCAACCTTCGGAGTATTATACCATTAAACAAGAATCTCCTGAGGCTATATACAATCAGATTGAGCAAGATTTGTTGGCGGCGATTCCAGAATTGCCATTGAGCGTAGGTGCTACATTAAAAGGCAGGGCGACAAAAGGTGCAGCACAAGCATTGTTGGCAAGAGCTTATTTGTATATGAACAAGTCAGATAAAATGGATGATGTCGCTACACTTTGTGAAGATGTAATTCAATCTGGTGTTTACTCCTTAGAAAAAAAGTACGGTGATATTTTCAAAACCAGCGGTGAGTGGGGAACTGAAAGTGTATTCGAAATAGCGTATAGTGAAAATGCAAGATCCGATTGGGGGTCATGGGGCAGCGGCTGGGGTGAAGGAAACGTATCTATTCAAATGGTTGGCATGCGGGACTTCGATGGATTGATATACTCACCAGGATGGGGCTTTGCACCTGTAAGTGAAACTTTGGCTACATTTATGCAAGGTGATCCACGATTCATTCATACAATTATTGATGCAGACAATATTGCTGGGGCTACCTATTCTCCAGGATACCAGAATACAGGCTACTTTATACGGAAGTATGCTCCGTTGAAGGAAAATTTGTCATCTGATGGAGAGCCTGCATTGAATTGGGGAAATAATGTTAGAGAAATACGCTATGCTGATGTGTTGCTAATGGCTGCAGAAGGTCTTGCACGCAGTGGCGGTAGCGAATCCAAGGCTCAAGGTTATTTGAATGATGTTAGAGCAAGGGTTTCATTGCCTGCTGTAACAAGTACTGGCAATAATTTGTTGTTAGACATTTACAAAGAGAGACAATTAGAATTGGCTACAGAAGGACATAGATTTTTTGATTTAGTAAGAACGGGACAAGCTGCAACTGTTTTGGCAGATAAAGGCTTTGTTTTTGGCAAAAATGAGTATTTGCCATTGCCACAAAATGAAATCGATGCAAGTCAAGGCGCTTTAAAACAAAATCCTGGTTATTAATTTATATAAGTATGAAAAACAAAATATTTTGGCCGTTAATCCTTTTGTTTGCATTCGTTGGATGTAAAAAAGACAAACGAAATGAATTGGGTGATTTACCAACTGCCTCATTTAAAGTAGAGTACATAGATTCAAATAATTTATTGCTATTGAGCAATTCCTCTGGAAGTCCTTTTTTGTATAGCTGGGCCATTGCAGATGTGGGTGTATTCAACAAAGATTCTGCCATGGTAAACATCACTAAAAAGGGTGTATATCAAGTAATTTTAACCGTTTACAACAAAAACGGCAGCGATACAGTTTCGCAGTGGATTGAAATTTCCAAAAATGCCAAACCTCCTTGCACGGGACCAATGGAATTTATGACAGATTGCACGAGTCGCACATGGAAGTTGGCACAAAAGCCAGGCGCACTTTGGGTTGGTCCGCCAAATGGTAGCCAAACTTGGTGGGCTATTGACATGCCTGGTATTGTGCAAAGATCTTGTGCATTTAACGATGAATGGATTTTTAATTCTGATGGAACGGTAGAATATAAAACCAACGGTGACATTTGGGGCGAAGCTGCAATGGGATTAAGTCCTGATGGATGTTTCTCGGAAACTGATTTAGTGGGTGCTGCCAAAGCATGGGGCAGTGGCGTTCATCAATTTGCTTTTCAAGGTGGTGGAACGGATCCATTAACTCTGAAAATGATTGGAAAGGGAGCATTTATAGGATTGCAAAAGGTTGCAAATGGTGCCGAAGTGACCACACCTCAAATGGGTGTTGATTATAAGGTTTTAACTCAAGTAAAAGGTGCCACAGAACGCACCATGGAGGTTGAAATTAACTTTGGAATCGGTATTTGGAGATTTACGCTCTCTTCACCTGAATAATATATATTATGAAAGGACTAACTATTTTATTTGCCTTATCAACAATTTGGGTTTTTGGAGCTTGTGAAAAAACGGCGGAAAAACCGTCATTGCAAATTTCGGATTTGAAAATTACGGAAAGCAACACAATCCAAAAGATAACGTTAGAAATAAGTATAAGTGGAACTTTCAGTTCAGATGTAAAATTTAATTATAAAACCACCGATGTTACAGCGAAGGCTGGTTTAGATTATGTTTCTAAAACTGGAAATGTAGTCATTGCTGCTGGAAGCAAAACGGCGGAAATAGAATTTGAAATTTTGGGGGATAATTCTGTTGAGATAGAAGAGACTTTTTGGGTTTCTTTTTCTCAAGCGGAAAATGTAAATATACCAACGCCATTTGTTACAATAAAAATTGCCAACGACGATGTAGATGATGTTTCAAATGAAGATGGTTACAACACCCCTAAAACCTATTCTGGATATTCATTGGTGTGGGCAGATGAATTTGATGGCAATGCATTGGATCTAACCAATTGGTCTTATGATGTGGGCAGGGGAGATTGGGGTTGGGGAAATAACGAGTTGCAATATTACCAATCTGGCACCAAAAATGCAGAAGTTAAAAATGGCAAATTAATTATTACTGCCAGAAAAGAAACCGTTGGAGATGCAGAATATACTTCTGCAAGAATAAAAACGCAAGGTAAAAAGTCATTCACACATGGTAGAATAGACATTCGGGCTAAATTGTTAAAGGGTCAAGGATTATGGCCTGCTTTGTGGATGTTGGGAGAGAATATAACCACTGTTGGTTGGCCGGCGTGTGGTGAAATTGACATCATGGAAATGGTGGGTCAAACACCGAACAAAGTTTATGGTACAGCACATTGGGGCACAAAACCTCCATCTACCTATAAATCAAAAGAATTTTTCCTTTCTTCAGGTAATTTTAGCGATGAGTTTCACGTGTTTTCCATTATTTGGGTAAAGGACAAAGTACAATGGTATGTGGATGATATTTTGATACACACCATTGTGTTGGCAGATGTGAATGTGAATTATCCGTTTAACAGTCCATTTTTCTTCATATTTAATGTGGCTGTTGGTGGAGCACATCCTGGAAACCCAGACATCAATACACCATTTCCGAATACCATGGAAGTAGATTTTGTGAGGGTATTTCAATAGATAATGGAGTAAGAGTCAATTCAGTTTTCGGTAATATTATTGACAGGAATAGGGAGCATGTAATAAAATTAAATTACTTTGCGTCTAAATTACACTTATTCCAATTTTCATGAAATATTTCCTAATCTCTTTATGTATTCTTTTTGGTTTTATTGCAACAAGTTTCGCGCAAGTCATCCGCACAGAGCCTGTTTTTCCAAAGCAAACAGACACTGTAACCATATTTTTTAATGCCAAGTTGGGCAATGCCGCGTTGGTTGGCGCAAGTCAAGTTTATGCTCATGCAGGAGTTATTACCTCTATGTCTACCTCTATTGCCGACTGGAAATATGTGGTTGGAACTTGGGGTACTGCCGATGCACGGGTTAAAATGACCGCTTTGGGGAATGACCTTTGGCAGATTCGCTACCATATTCAGAGTTTTTATGCTCAAGCAGGCGCATTAAAGTCGGGTGAAAACATTTTGAAATTGGCTTTTGTTTTTAGGGATGAAAAAGGCAATTTGGTGGGAAGAACAGCCAGTGGAGGAGACATTTATACCGATGTTTATTCGCAAAATTCGGATTTATTGGTTAAAATTTTAACACCAGAGGCAATTACAAGTCTGGGTGAAAGCAATGCCAGTTTTAAGTTAAGCGCGGCGGCATCAAAAACGTCTGATTGGTCTGTATTTGTAAACGGAAATCTGCAACGCGAATCACAAAGTAAAGACACTGTGCAAACTACGTTTGCTAATTTGCCAGTAGGTAATAATGTGGTAATTGTGCGCGCTGTGAATGCTTCGGATACTGTTCAAGATACTGCAAATTTTGTGATAAATCCGAAAGTGGTGAATGCGAGCATTCCGAGTGGTTTAGAGCAAGGATTAACACGTATTAGTGACACAAGTATTTACCTCGTGCTGTATGCGCCTTACAAAAAGAATGTTTATGTTTTGGGGGATTTCAATGACTGGAATCCGGATGTGCGGTATTTTATGAACTTCGATGCAAGTAAATCGTTGTACTGGATAAAAATTGAAGGACTAACCCCAAATACAGAAGTTGGATATCAATATTTGGTGGATGGAAGTATAAAAATTGCAGATCCTTTCAGTGAAATTATACTGCACGAATGGGACGATGCCTACATACCTGAAGCGAGTTATCCTAATTTGAAAAAATATCCAAAGAATAAGACTACCTCTTGGGTTTCGGTTTTTAACACAACAAAAGCAAACTATAATTGGAAAGCAAACAGCTTCAAACGTCCCTCAAAAGACAAACTCGTAGTGTATGAATTGTTGGTTCGCGATTTCACCAAAGCACAGAACTTTAAGTCTATTGAAGATACCTTAGATTATTTGCAACGTTTAGGCGTAAATGCCATTGAATTCATGCCATTGACCGAATTTGAAGGCAATATTAGTTGGGGCTATAATCCAGCTTCGCACATGGCACTCGATAAATACTACGGTTCAATGGAGAGTTTAAAGAGTTTGGTAGACGCGTGTCATTCACGGGGCATGGCGGTAATTTTGGATGTGGTGTTTAATCACGCGTTTAGTACCGCTTCGATATGTCAGTTGTATTGGGATGCAAACTTGTTTAGACCGACAAACAACAATCCATTTGTGAATCCGGTGGCAAAACATCCATTTAATGTGGGTTATGATTTAAACCACGAATCGGCGGCAACCAAATATTATGTAAAACACATTTTGGAGTATTTAACCAAAGAATATCGGTTTGATGGGTATCGTTTTGATTTAAGCAAAGGGTTTACCCAGAAGAATTCTGGTGAAGACGTGGGATTATGGGGTAATTACGATGCAAGTAGAATTGAAATTTTAGACGATTACCACAAACACCTGCAAAAAGTAGATTCGGGTTGTTATACTATTTTGGAGCATTTTGCAGACAATACCGAAGAAATTGAACTAGCGAAACGCGGAATGATGATGTGGGGCAATGCAACCCATAATACTGCCGAGGGGGCAATGGGCTTTAATGCAAACAGCGATTTTGGATGGGGATTGGATTATTCTAAAAGAGGAATTTCAGCCAATTCCATTATATCTTATGCATCGAGCCACGACGAAGAACGCATGGGGTATAAGTGTAAAAACTTCGGCAACGCATTCGGTGCTTACAGTACCAAGAGTTTAAATACGTATTTAAAACGGAATGCCTTAGTGTATGCCTTTACCTATCTTACTCCTGGTCCCAAGATGATTTGGCAATTCGATGAATTGGGATATGATTATAGTATAAATTATTGTCAGGATGGTTCAATAAAAGATCAATGTAGGGTAGATCCAAAGCCGGTAAAATGGGATTATTGGACAAACATATCCGATAGACCAGATTTGTATTATCAGCATGCCATGTTTTTGCATTTGAAGACCAAATTCGACGATATTTCATTGCCTAAAACGTACAATTTGAGTTCGAGTGGCTCATACAAACGCCTCGAATTGAAGGGCAATGACTTCAATACATTGGTTATTGGCAATTTTGATTTGGTGAGTGCAAGTAAAAAACCAGGTTTTGATCGCACAGGGGTTTGGTACAATTATTTAACGGGTGACTCATTGGTGGTGGACAATGTAGATATGGACATCACAATGCCGGCTGGAGATTACCGCATTTATACTTCCAAGAAAATTGAGAATCCATTTTTAACAAATAGAAATGCAAGTCAGATAACCATCCCCCAAAAGAACACGATAAACGTATTCCCAAATCCGTCGAATGGAGGTGTTTTTCAGGTTGATTGGTCAGAAAATGCGGCAATGGGGCGGATTTTTATGTACGAATCTACTGGACGCTTGGTGTATTCTGAGGAAGTGAAATCAGGCGATACGGTAGCTACACAGTTGGCAGCAGGGGTGTATTTTATATCGGTTGAATCTGATGGAAATCGTTATTTTTCGAAGATTTGGGTAGAATAATTGTTAACAAAAACAGATTAACAATATATTTGCCGCGTGCTCTTTAATTCCATAGAGTTTTGGTTGTTTCTGCCCATAGTTTGGGTGGTTTATTTCTTGATGCCCTTCAAAACTAGATGGATTTGGCTGCTTTTAGCGAGTTACTTTTTTTACGGTTTTTGGAAAATAGAGTTTGCGGGATTGATGCTCCTAACCAGTTTAATTGATTGGTATTGTGCAAAACGGGTATCGCAATCGGAAATAAAGAAGGTTCGACTTTTTTGGATGTGGTTGGCAGTTGGGACAGATTTGGCAATGCTGTTCATGTTTAAATACTTCGATTTTGCCTTGGGAAACACCCCAATTTCTTCGTATTTGTACAGCCACGATGCAACGGCATGGATTATAGAGTTAGGAAAATATACCATACCGGCGGGGATATCGTTTTATACCTTTCAGAGCATTAGTTATGTGGTGGATGTGTATCGTGGATCTGAAAAGCCCGAACCCAATCCGATAAAATTTATGCTGTTTGTATCCTTTTTTCCGCAGCTGGTTGCAGGTCCCATTGAACGCTTTGGCCTATTGCATGGTCAGTTGTTTAAGGATTATTTTCCGAAACTAGAAGACCTTAAAAATGGATTTCGGCTGATGTTATTTGGTTTATTTTTGAAAGTGGGTGTAGCGGATAATTTGGCGGGAATTGTCGATGTTTTTTATGCGGACTCAGCTAAATTTGGGTTATTGGATACGTGGCTTGCGGCATTTTCGTTTACCTTTCAAGTGTATTACGATTTTTTTGGGTATTCTTTGCTGGCTCAAGGTTCTGCGTTGTTGTTCGGAATTAATTTAATGGATAACTTTAATAAGCCCTTCCATGCGGGCAGTATTCCAGAGTTTTGGCAGAGGTGGCACATTTCTTTGAGTACTTGGTTTCGGGATTATATTTTCATTCCTGTTGGGGGAAATAAACACGGGAAATTGGTATTGTCGTTGGCCGTAATGTTGGTGTTTTTTACCAGTGGTTTGTGGCACGGCGCCAATTCTACCATGATATATTTCGGGTTGAGTCAGGGAATTTTGTATTTGATAGACCGTTTTGTGATTGGACGTATTGGCAGTGAAAATGCCGTGGGTTTGTTTCTAAGAAGGGTGAAAACGGCAGTCTTTTTTATGATTACCTTGGTGTTTTTTAGGTCAAATACCTTAGACCAAAGCTTCGATGTGTACCAACAATTATTTGGATATCATGAAAAGGAAAATGTCTTAGAGCCAGGTTTAACTTCCCTTCCGAATTTGGAAATGCCAATGTATATTTTGGTGTTTTTGGGGATAGCGTTCGTGTTAGACCACTTGGTAATGAAGGTGCGCGTGGATAAGTGGATGGGTCAGCAATCATTGATTTTTCGTTGGGTAATTTATGTCGGATTGATATCGGCGGTTTTATTAAAAGGTGGAGCTGTGAATCATCCATTTGTGTATTTTCAATTTTAACAATAATGAATCAGAATAAAGTGTTGAACAAGGGTATATTAGGGTTGATAATCCGTTGTGTATTCGTTTTGCTTTTTTTGGTTGGATTGAATCTGACATATGTAAAAACGGGACTTTTTGAAAAAGATACACGGCAATATTCAAGGGTGAAATATAGGATAGACAGTGCATTTTCTGGTGGTGATATCATTTATTTGGGAGAGAGTAGCAATACTAGTTTTAACCCATGGACCGATACCTTAAATCAGAGCATTGGAGATTTTTTACAGCTTTATTTGCCAGACACGAAGGTTGAACAAGTCACACACGAAGGGTATCACCCTGGTTTGTTTAAAAAGATGTTGAATTTGTTGGATGACGGTCTAATTTCCGGAAAAACCATTGTTTTGGGCGTGAATATTCGTACCTGCGGACCGTCGGCAATGTATAATGGAAATGAAGCTTCCAATCAGAGAGAAGCCTTGTTTTACAGTCGGAGGCCAGCTTTACTCACTCGGGCGTTTATGGGCTTGCATTATTACGACAACCGCAATGGCAAAGAGATGGAAGGGGTAAAGTTCAAATATTGGAGAACCCGAGCCTTTGATAAGTCTTTTGAATGTCAATATCCTACGGCTTTAAATTGGATCGATGGAATAGCGAAAATTTATGGCGACAGCCTTCCCCAAGAAATAAAAGACATGTGTGGAGCATATGTGAAGGAATTTTCATTTGTGATTGATGAAGAAAACCCACGGGTGCAAGATTTAAAGGAGATAGTGGAGCTGTGTAAACAAAAAGGGGTGAAGTTGCTATTTCATATTTTACCTCCAAATAGAGAACATGCGGGCATGTTGTTTGGGCGTTTGGGAAAGGATGGGACAATAGAGAAGGGCAATGAGTTGTTGAAATTTATGGATTATAACCACGATTTTCTAGTAGCAAAATTCAAAAGTTGGAAGGTTGATTTCATTGATAATTATGTGCTTTCGGAAGCGAAATCGCATCGCTTTACCGATCAATGGTATCCAACAGAACACTATGATGCCGTGATACGCAGAAACATTGCGGAATCTATTTTTAAATCAGTGGCATTTAAAAACGGGAAAGATACTTCCTTCATTTCTCAAAGACGCCATGACGTTTCGTTAAAGTTGAAGCGCAACAATTGGCCCAACGAGTCTATCATAATGCCGCTATCAGAACCACTTATACGGAAGTGGCACCAAAATCTTAAGAATTAAAACTTGTAGGATACACCCACCATAATGCTAGTTGGTGCGGTAGGAAATACAAATACTTCCTGAACTAAATTTCGGTTACCATAGAAATACCCCCAAGTATATGCATTATTTAAATACCGAGAGTTAAGGATATTTTGGACTTGTAGTTTTACGCTTATTTTAGGATTGGGTTGAAACATTATATTTAGCTCACCCACATGGTAATGCGGAATGCTGCGGGTTTCATCGCCTGTATTATCCAAATATTGCCTGCTTACATACTTTTGCATCCATGCTACCGTTAAAGTCTTGCTTGGTTTAGTTTGGTCAAAGTGTGAAAATCTAAAAGTATAATGTAAACCTGCTGCAGCCACGGTATTTGGTGAGTAAGATATGGGTGTTTCTGTAAACGTAGAATCTACATTGGTATACGTCGCATAATCCAACCAAGTTACGGTAGTAGATTTTATTCTATTTTGACTGAACGAAACATTGGCAATAAATCGCAGTTGATGAATTGATTTGCTATTGACTACTTTGTTCAACAATAAGAATTCTGTTTCTAGTTCAATTCCTGTTCTATAGCTGTTCGGTACATTTACGCGAAGAGCGGTACCTACATCGTTTACTGCTCCCGACAATACCAGTTGGTTTTTGTAATCCATGTAATACCCGGTAATTTTGACGGTATTGGATTTATACGCCGATTTAAATGCCAACTCGTAGTCAATAAGTCTTTCGGGTTCGGGTATGTTTTGAGTTTTGTTATCGGTAAAATCACTGCGTGAAGGTTCTCTACTGCCAACTGAAATAGAACTGTGATAATTGAATTGAACTTCCTTCCATTTGTGTGCATAGTTTACCCCAATTTTAGGATTAAAGAATGAAAAATCCCCCAAAAAATCGATGGTTCTGTAGTCGTTGTCATTTCCAATTCCTCTGTGATAAACATATCTATACTGCATATCTAGAAATCCTGAAAGCCGGGTATTGAAGCTGTGGTTCAGAATGGAGAAAAGGTTAATATCGATTTTGTTTCCAGTTGATTTATAGTAGGTTTTTTGAGATTCGAAATCTTCAATTTGGTTATTTGTGTTTTTATAGGATACTACATTTCCAAAATGTTTGCCTGCGTATCTGTAGATGCCCAATCCTGTTTGGATTTGGGTTTTCTTTGAATACTCATATTGCCAAGTTGTATTGAATCCAATCAAATGATTTTGCAGCCATCGTTGGCGTACAATATTGGTAGTATATAAAGACGTTGTATCTGAGGTTTTTATGGGGTCAATTTGATATTTGTTCAATGAATCTGACAACCTAAATTGTTCGAAATAACCGGAACCGAAGGTATAATAAAGCGTGAAATTTACGATGGATTTATTGTAGATGTTGGTTTTGTAATACAAATGAGCATGGTGTTGTTGGTAGTTATCGGTTTCGTTGGGGTAAGTATAATAATTGTAGGTTTTCGAATTGGATTCAAACAGGTTGATACTGTCGGTTTTATTTCGATAGAGTGTGCCTAAATTGCGTTGAAAGTGGTCAAATAACTTGCTTGAATCGCCCGGTTTTTTTGCCAAATTGTATTTTTCAATGGGGATTCCCCACCAGGCTTGGTATGTCTTTTCCCATCCGCCAAAAACCATGAGTTTTAGGGATGTTTGATTGCGCATAACGCTCGCACTGGATTGATATCCATACAAATTTGTAGAGCTTCGGTCGGCATAACCATTTGATTGGATATTCGACAGCCTAAGGTCGAAGTTCACCACCTTGTTTTTATAGGATTTGTTACCCGTTCCAAATTTTGCAGTGAATTTGGAGGTCCCGAAGCTACCGAAAGAGAAGGTTATTTCATTTTCGGGCCATGGATTAGATTCAGTTCTTATAAGCACGGTAGCACCAAACGCTGAAGCTCCAAAATTGCTGGTGCCAACGCCGCGTTGCACAAGTATTGAACTCGTCGAACTGGCTAGGTCTGGCATATTTACCCAAAATGTCCCGTGGCTTTCGGCATCGTTAATGGGTACACCATTCAGTGATACGTTGGTTCTAGATCCATCGGAGCCGCGAATTCTCAAACCGGTATAACCAATGCCGTTGCCTGCATCGGAAGTGGAAACCACGTTGGGTAAATTTTGCAACAATTGGGGAATGTCTTTTCCATGATTTTGAATGTCAATATTTTGCTTATTCAGTATACTAAAAGACGGAATATTTGATTTTTCGTTTGCGAAATATTGAATTATCACGCGTTCAATGGATTCAAAGCTGTCTTGAACGGGTACTTTTTGTCCATAAACCCAATGGGTAGCAAACAATAAGGCTATGAGTAACTTGGTGTGTTTCATTTCTCGAATTTTAGGCATTCGAGAATGGTCAACGACGCTTGAATCGTATACATTTTCCTTCGCAGGCATTATCCTGAGCAGGTTAACGGGTATAATCTCAGCGCTCTATAGAGGCACCCCGAATGCATGGCAAACCTACAATTTTAATTTATAATTGGCAAGAGGAAAGTGAGACTTTGATTTCTTGCTGTATTTTTGTACGGCATGGAATCTGGGATTCGTGAAGATTTAGCCATTTTACAAAAACTGGAGGGTTTTGCTGCCGGTAAGATATATGTACAACGAGATGATTTATTACATCCTATAATTTCAGGTAATAAATGGCGTAAATTAAAAGGGTGGATTCGGGATTATAGAGTAAAAGAATCCACTACATTGGTAACATTTGGTGGTGCTTACAGCAATCATTTGGTAGCCACAGCCGCAGCGGGTTATTTGTTGGGGATTCCCACAATTGGTATACTCCGCGGCGAAGAGGGCTTCAACAATCACTATTTGGAACTATGCCGACATTATGGAATGCGACTAATTCCAGTATCGAGAGAAGTATATAGAGACAAAACAGGTGCGGTAGCTCTTTTTGCACCCGTTAATTCGTTGGTTGTTCCAGAAGGTGGAAGTGGAGTCTCTGCGTTTTTTGGATTTGAGGATTTGATTAATAAATGGAATATGGTTCCCGATGTAATTTACCATGCTTCTGCAACAGCCACAACAGCAATTGGTCTCGCCTTAAAGTGCAAGGAAAAAGGTTGGAATACAAGAATTAAAGCCATCATGGTATTGAAGAATAGGGAGGAGCAAGAGTTGCTTGCGCAAGAACATGGAGTGTTGGATGTTATAGATTTTATTTCTGATTATGATTTTGGGGGATATGCAAAGTGCAATCAATCGCTATTGGCTTTTATCAATTCCGTATTTCTGAAAACGAAAATTAAACTAGATCCTGTTTACACCGGCAAAGCATTTTTTGGAATGTTACAAGAAGAAGAAAAAAGACCAAATGAGATGGTTTATTTCTTACACACTGGAGGGGAATTAGGTAGGTTGTCTAATAAGTACAAAGACTTATTACTTGACTGATTTCATTGGATCTACATTGCCTGTAAGAATCAAATGATAACCTTTAGATTCATTGTTTAGGTAAACGTCGATGTGTTTTCTAAAGTGCCCAAATGTGTTGGATGTTTTGTATGCGGCATTGATAAAACCTGTATCGTTGGCTGCAATTTCATCTTTGGTAAAATCGGTGGCAGTGCAGCTGCATCCGGGATTAACTTTGGTGATTTTTATAGGTCTATTGGTCTTGTTAATGAAATAGAACTTGGTGGTGGCTTCTGGTCCTGTTGGGACGTCCTTGAAATCGTGAATGAGTTCATTCCAAACGATAGTGTCTTTAACGGTAGAAGATGCAGTTTTATTGTTGACTGTAGGGCTAGGAGTAGCGGAAACAGCGACCGTAGTCTCCTTATGGTCAGTAGTTTGATTATTGTTGTCAGACTTGAATAAGGCGCAATTGCTAAATAATAGCGCACAACTTATGAGATATACGACAGGTTTGAAGGTGTACATGTTTAGGAATTGTTTTTTGGATTGTTGAGGCGTATTTGTTTGGGTTTATAAATTAGAGGTTTTTCGCCTTTTTTATAAATTGGTCTTTTAACTTCTATATTTCCCTCCATATACAATTCAAGATTTGTGTCGTCATAATCTACAAATATGCGTTTGAAAAAAGGACCAGGAGGGGTGTTTTTTGTCATAAAGAATATGATGATTGAATCGGTTGAATTTGGCGGGATTCCTTTTTCATTGAATGCGTATTGAATGCAAATACAATCTGATACAATTTGAGAGATGTAAATGGTATCTGTAGTCGAAATATTCTGAATGGAATAAACACCTTCTATAATGTCTCCTGAATAACACTGTGGTTGTTCAATTTTAAGTGCACCAATAACTTTTAAGTTGCCCGTATTGCTGTTTGCTATGACCTGAGCATTGAGCTTATAAGAAAGCACAGAGAGGATTATAAAAAGTGTTTTTTTCATTCAATGTTTTTTAATCGATGCCAAATTTGAGTTTTACGGTAATAGAGGCTTTCTTTTGTCTATCGGAAGTGTTGTACACACCGCCCCATGAATATTCTTCGGATGAGTTTTTTCCAGTAATTTGGAAAACGCCAGTGATTGCATTTTTTAAATTTCCCAAGCTCGAACCACTTTTTTCGGCAATGTTTTTTGCACGTGTAGTAGCATTTTCAGTTGCTTCAGAGATAAGTGCCAATTTAAGGTCTTCTAATTTTGAGTAATAGTACGAAGGTTGGTTGGAGTTAATTTCGATAGACTCATTGATTAATTCGGTGATTTCACGTGCGGAAGATTCAACAAGATCAATTTTTTTGGATTCGATTTCTATAGATTGACTTAAGATGTAACCATTAAATTGTTGCTTTTCTCTTGAAATGCCGTTTGAAACTTCAGTATAATAAGTGTTATCCTCTGAGGTGGATATAGATGTTAAGGCAATTTCAGACTCAGCAAAACCTTTAGAAATGAGGTATTGTTTGATGGTTTGGGCATCTTTTTTAAGCATAGCAAAACCTTCTTGTTTAGACAAAGATTTACGGCTAAAATTGGCAGACCAAAGGGCCAAGTCTGAAGTGAATTCTTTTTCAGAAAGACCAGTGGTAGAGATAGTTTCATCGGCAACATATTTGTATTTGATACCGTTAGAAAGAACATTTGCTGATAGAATAAGGGCTACAGCGAATAAAGCAGCGATGGCAGTATATAAGTTTTTATTTTCCATTAAAACGAAGGTAATAAGTCTTTCTGATATTTGTATGTAGACAAAATAAAGGCCGCTATTGCGGCCTTATGAATTATTTAATGATAATTGGAGAAACTGGTTTTTCAGGTTCTTTCACAACATTACCGGAGATGGTAAGTGTACTTTCTCCACCATTGCTGGTTACGAAAATGTTTTTGGTGAAAGTGCCCGGTCTTCCATTTGAGTTGTATTCAGCTCTAATGGTTGCAGATTTTCCAGGTTCAATGACTTCTCTTGGCCAAGATGGCGTGGTACAGCCGCAGCTTGCACGAACATTGGTTAGCGATAAAGGATCGGTTCCAGTATTTGTAAATACAAATTCGTGGGTTGCCATTTGTCCTTCAATAATATTTCCAAAACTATGTGAAGTAGTTTCAAATTTTATGCTTGCATTGCTTTTTACAGAATCTGTAGCTTGAGCAAATGATAGACTTGAGCATAAAAAAGTCCCGATAACAATTAATAGGTTCTTCATGTTTCTTAATTTAACTCTGCTTTTGTAGACTTAGGAACGTCAGTTACTACGGTACCTGAAATTTCTAAATCCGTAACAGTTCCGTTATCAAAAGTAACTTTTACTGATTTTTGAAAATAACCTGGGCGACCATCAGTTCCATAGCTTGCTTTAACCTCACCACTTTCTTTAGGTAGAACTGGTGTTTTAGTCCAAGT
>CAMAQS010000027.1 GCA_945860565.1 Chitinophaga pinensis
TGCGTTTTTTGCGGATTTCTTGCATGTCTTTTCTTGCGGCATTCGCAAGTCCAGAATTTCCAGTTTTTTCCGATGGGAGTGTAATTCTTCCAACCACTTTAGGTCCAGACAAAACCTCTTTGCGCATTTCTACTTTTTCTATGTCTGGATCTTTATCTTGGGAAACTTGTTCAGTAACGGGTGTTACTTCTTTAACTTCCTTAACAACTTTGATTTCTTTAAAAGGTTTAACCTCTTCAATTTTGGCAATAATTTCTGCCGGTTTTTCAACTACAGGTGTTTTTATTTCTGCGACTTTTACTTCAGGTGTTTTTTCAACCACTGGGGCTGGCTTTTCAACCACTGGAGCTGGTTTTTCGACAACGGCAATTGGTTTTTCAACAATGGGTTCGTCGGTCGTTATTTTTGCTTTTGGAGTAAGGTCAATTTTACCAATTACTTTAAATGCTGGGACTTCATCGTGTGAAGTCTCAATTTTTTCGATAACTGGTTTTTCTTGTACTGCTGGTTTTTCTGCAACAACGGTCTCCTTTGGAGGGATGGGTTTTGCAATTTGCGGCGTTTCAACTGGATCAGGAGTAGAGTTAACCACAGGGGTTACCACTCTTTGTGTTTTCTGATTTTTTAGTTTGTCAGCTTCTTCTTTTGCGGCTTTATCGGCCGAAAAGGCTCTGAGGCATTCTTGATACATGTCCTCATTGATCTTTGTTGTTGGACGCACTTCTATTGAGAAACCTTTTTCTTTAAGGAAATCTGCAATAGCCGAAGTACTTCGGTTTAATTCACTGGCAACTTTTGCTAAACGGTATTCCGCCATATTTTGTTCAAATTTACTCTTAACCTTGTTATATCCCAAGATTTTTAAAAAGGTTCTTGATATAAACCTTTTTAGGTAATCTTAAATTAACCTTTTTAATCCTTTTTTTTATTGTTCTTCAAATTCATCTCTCAAGATTTTTTGAACCTGAACAATGGTTTCTTCTTCTAAATCAGTTCTTATTAAAAGATCTGCTACGGTTGTACGTAAAACATCTTTTGCTGAATCTAATCCGATTTTCTTAAACTCTTCAATGATCCAAGAGTCAATTTCGTCTAAGAATTCATCCAAATCCACGTCGTCTTCTGTGGCAGCATTAACTCTATAAACTTCTATTTGGTAACCGGTTAGTTTACTAGCAAGTTTAATGTTGTGTCCTGAGCGTCCAATAGCCAAAGAAACCTGATCGTTTTCTAGGAATACATTGGCGGTGGTTCCAACTAAATCCATTTTAGAAATTATGGCGGGTTGCAATGCTCTTTGGATGTACAAGGTAGTATTTGTAGTAAAGTTAATTACGTCAATGTTTTCGTTGCGCAATTCTCTAACAATACCATGGATTCGAGCCCCTTTAACTCCAACACAAGCGCCAACTGGATCAATGCGGTCGTCATAACTTTCTACAGCAACCTTAGCTCTTTCACCGGGTTCACGAACAATTTTTTTGATGGTAATCAAACCATCTAAAATTTCAGGAACTTCCAATTCGAACAAACGTTCTAAAAATTCGGGTGAAGTTCTAGAAAGGATGATTTTTGGTGAACCTTTATCCATTTCAACAGCATGAATTACAGCGCGTAATGTATCTCCTTTTTTATACATATCGCGTGGAATCATTTGATCTTTAGGCAAAGTAAGTTCGTTCCCGTCATCGTCTAAAATCATAATTTCGCGTTTCCAAACGTTGTAAACTTCGCCAGTTATGATTTCACCGCGTTTATCGCCATATTTTCTGAATAATTCGTCTTTTTCTAATTCAATGATTCTACTCATTAGGGCTTGACGCGCATTCAAGACGTTTCTCCTTCCGAAATCGTCAAGGTGAATCTGTTGAATACAATCTTCCCCTACTTGGTAATCAGGTTCCAATTTTTGAGCATCGCTGATAGAAATTTGCAAATTCTCGTCTTCTACTTCTCCCTCTTCAACTATTAGACGCAAATGGTACATTTCAATATCACCTGTTTCAGTGTTAATGATAATGTCGAAATTTGCTTCTAAACCAAATTTCTTTTTAAGTATATTTCTAAAAACATCTTCAAGCACGCGCATCATAGTGGCGCGATCAATGTTTTTAAACTCCTTAAACTCGGAAAAACTTTCTACAATGTTTATTCCAGGATCTTTAGCATTGGCTTTCGCTTTCATCTTATTTAAAACTTATTATTATTGTTGCTTGTTTAATTTCTGAAAAGGGAATCTCTACAGGTTCAAGTGCAATTTTTTTACCCTTCCCTTTTTCTTTTACTTCGTTTAATATATGTAATGTATCGTTTTCGATTTTTTCTAATTTCCCTTTATATGTATGTTCTTCTGTGGAAATTTCAAATGTTCTATTGATGTGTTTGTGGTACTGTCTTAAATCTTTCATGGGTGCATCTGCACCGGGCGATGAAATTTCAAAAGTAAATGGAGTATCCCCAAAATCGCCTTCATCTATCAAAACGGAAACATGTTTTGTAAAATCGGCCAAACTTTTCATCGATAAAGGCTGAATACTGTCTACGTAAAAGCGAAACAAACCGGTAGGACTTACTGTATGATGAACCACAAATAACTCAAGAGCTTGAGCTTCTTGGTCAATTAGTATCCGAAGTTTTTCACCTAGTTTTTTCATATTCAACAAAAAAGGGGACTGCTTGTGGCCTGCCCCCTTCCTCTAAAGACTTTAATGGAAAAGTTTTACAAAATTACACAATATTATCGATAAAAGCAATAATTCAAAGAATGCATTATTGTATTATTTGGCTTTAGTAACACGACATTTTAAGATTTTAACATCCGATAATGGACGGTCATTTTCATCGCGTTCCATTTTTTGAATTTTTTCAATTACATCAAAACCCGATAAGGTCTTTCCGAAAATCGTATAATTGTTGTCTAAAAATGGCGCACCACCCCAAGTGGCATAGATGTTTTTGATATTTTTTGGGATTTTATTTAAGGTTAAATCTAGTTTATTTTGTATTAGAGGTTTTATTTCTGAAATTACTTGATTTACCGCAGCTTGATTGCCAATTTCCATTGCCGTATTTAATCTCATCGCACATTCAACATTTTTTGCCCCTTTCTCTTTTAGGAATTGTTGAATTTCTTTTTGTTCAATAATTTCCTTTTGTTTTTCTAAAGAAGTGGGTGTTCCCGTTACAATGTAAAATTGGCTACCAGAACTATTGCGCATGGGATTTCTTTCATCTGACTCTCTCGCGGCGGCCAACGCTCCTTTAAAATGATACATGGTATCGGAAATCTCTGATGGCAAAGTGTACCCCGGTCCACCTTCTCCGAGTGGCTGATTTTTTGAAGCCAATTTTGATTTAGGATCGCCGGCTTGAACCATAAATCCATCTATAACTCTGTGGAACAATGTGTTTGTGTAAAAATTTGATTGTACCAGTTTTAAAAAATTCTCGGTATGTTTGGGTGTATTTGGATTCAAGGCCACACGAATGTTTCCCAACGTTGTTTCTATTGTTACTACAGGCCAATTATTGGGTGCTGTAGTGTCTGGCATAGTGAATGGGATATTTTCTTTTACCAAATCTTGTTTGGCTTTATCTACCATATCTCCACTTTCAGTTTTGCTTTTACATGCAAAAAATACGATTGTTATTGCAATAAAAAATTTTGTAATTGATGTGTTATTCATAAAAGTTAATGATTTCTTCTTGTTCAAAATATTCAATTATATGTTGTCTTAATAGGTTTTCTTGTTCAAATAGGGTCAAATTGGGAATGGGTTTATTTTTTTCCCATACTGGCCAGCCTTTTTCGTTAAATCCATGTAATTCATAATATCCGGAATAGCTTAAAACACGGCAATTTGCAATGTGCATTAAGTGGGTTTTTTCTTCTTTACTAAAGTTTTTCTCCGGAATTTCACCCAATTCTCGGATTCCTATAATAAATAAGATGGCATTCAAATCTGGCTTTTTTTCGAAATTGGTTTCGAAAAATGCGATAATTTTAGTCCACTTCACTTTTATTTCTCCTTGGAGATTATCGTATTTCATGTTTTGCAAAGTTCGTAGTTTTTGGGGGATATTTTTGTTTCCCGAATGTATCTTTGTTAAATATATGTCTACCGAAGCACCTTCAAATCATTCAAATTTGGAAAAACTGGAAACCTTGGCACTTGTTCAAGGCATTAATCAGGAAGACCAGTCCATTGCAAGCAGTGTGGCCAAAGCAGAAGAGCAACTTGTTTCATTGATAGATGCAGTATTTAAACAATTAGAAAAAGGAGGGCGTTTATTCTATTTGGGCGCGGGAACAAGTGGTCGTCTCGGAGTGGTAGATGCATCTGAATGTCCACCAACATTTGGCGTTGGATTTGATAAAGTGATTGGCATAATTGCTGGTGGGGATGGCGCAATGCGCAGAGCAGTGGAATTTGCTGAAGATGATGAAAATCAAGGGTTTTTGGATTTAGAACATTACAAGGTTAACACACAAGATTTTGTAATTGGAATTGCAGCATCTGGCAGAACACCATATGTGGTTGGTGTATTGAAAAGGTGCAACGAACGTGGGATTCCAACAGGGTGTGTCGTTTGCAATGAAAACAGTGTTGTGGCTGCGAATTCAAATTACCCGGTTGAGATTATAACAGGACCTGAATTCATTACGGGAAGTACACGAATGAAGGCTGGCACGGCAACAAAGATGGCATTAAATACTATTACAACATCGGTGATGATAAAATTGGGTCGCGTAGTAGGGAATAAAATGGTAGATATGCAGTTAACCAACCACAAGCTTATAGACAGGGGTGCAAAAATGATAATGGACGAAACGGGCTTGGATTATGAAACCGCGAAACTCATCCTCCAAAAAGAAGGAAACGTAAGAATATCCATCGAAAAAATTCGTGGATGGTAAATTAAGTTAGTATTTCCCAGGTTTTGTCAGCCATTAAACGAACCGAATGTATAAAAAAATCAAAGGGTTCACTTCGTCCCCACTCGTATGGGGCAATCATACTTAGAACTTGTTGGCCGTTTTTCTTCTGGTATAAGTGATACATACCGTAAACCACAGGTTCAAAATTGATTTCAGCTTGGTAAATGGCATGAGAAACCTCTAACCGTTCCTCAATTTCTTTGGCTTGTTTAATGAGCAATTCTGCTTGTTTTTTCAGCATGTTTATTTGCTGTTCCGCCTGATGCTGCATGGCTTCATGGGCATTGGCTTTTAATAATCGCTTGTCAATGGGTTCTATTTTGGGCGAACTTACTGTCAGTGCATAAGGAGCACTGTGCAATTCACCCTGATAAATGGCATCTTTAAGATAGAGTGGGCGGTTATCGGCTTTATGTTCGTTTGTTGATTCCAAAAAGAGATAACAATCAAATTGGAAAAAGGTTATGAAATAAATCCTTTATTCGCAATTATTTCTGCTATTTGAACTGCATTGGTTGCTGCACCTTTTCTTAAATTATCTGCAACCACCCATAAATTTATGCTATTGTCTGCACTTTCGTCTATTCTTATTCTGCCTACAAAAACTTCATCTCTGTTGTGAGCAGTTATGGGCATCGGATACTCGAGTTTTTCCGGATTATCAGTGATTATTATGCCGGGCGCTTTAGATAAACAATTTTTAACTCCGCTTACCGAAATGTGTTTTCGAAATGAAGCATTGATACTTTCACTGTGTCCACCAATTGTAGGAACCCTTACCGTTGTAGCGGTAATTTTCAAATTGGGAAGTTCCATAATTTTACGTGTTTCGAGAATCATTTTCATTTCTTCTTTGGTGTAACCATTTTCTTGAAATACATCAATATGAGGCAATACATTTAAGTCGATTTTATATGGATAAACCATGGTCCCATCTATTCCAGCTCTTTCATTATTCATTTGATCAACCGCTTTTTGACCAGTACCTGTTACACTTTGGTAAGTACTAACAATAACCCTTTCCAATTCGAATTCATCGTGTAGAGGTTTTAATGCTACCACCATTTGAATGGTTGAGCAATTGGGGTTGGCAATAATTTTATGGCTCGAAATTAGGGCGTGTGCATTTACTTCTGGAACAACCAAAGGCACCGATTCATCCATTCTCCATGCACTGGAATTGTCAATTACGAATATTCCCTTCTCCGCAAATTTGGGAGCCCATTCCAAAGAGGTTGATCCGCCTGCACTAAACAAAGCAATGTCTAACGGCATTTCAAGTGCTTGTTGTAATGTAACAACAGGGATAGATTGCCCTTTCCAAACAATTGATTTTCCAATGCTTCTCTCCGAAGCAACAGGAATTAACTGTTCAACAGGGAAATTACGTTCGTTTAGAACTTCTAGCATTTTTCCACCCACTAAACCGGTGGCTCCTACTACAGCTACCCTCATTCTTTGTGTGAAGAATCGGATGTAGAACTGCTGTCACTTTCTAGCATGTCGAATTCATTTTCTTGTTTTAATTTGTCGAGACTATCTTGTTCAGTTTTTTGATCTTCACTAAAAGCAGACTCGTTACCATTGCAAGAAATCATTCCAAATGCAATCACTAGGGTTAAAAAGGCAAATTTTTTCATATCAATAAATTTCAATTTTTTCAAATAAAGTGTTCCAATCACTGAAATCTTTTTTTCCAGTTTCTATTTCTTTGATGCAATCTAGACTAAAGCCATAAAATGAGAAATCATCACTGCTAAAACCATGAATTTCATCAGAAATATTTAATATAAGCTGATTTTGGATATCAAAAGCTTTGTTGGTATGGGCAATGATTTCGGGATCCATTTTTTGCAGATTATTTGCATCCGAGAGCCGAACAATCCATTCGGGTATTAGTGGGAATTGTGCTTTTAGATCCTCAAAATACTTGCTATCACATTCTATTCCATCTACTGGAATTACGTTAAGCCAAGCCTGAATTTTATCAATATTGGCAGAATCATAGATTTCAATAATAACTTTTGGGCCATTGCACCAACCAATAATTTCTTGAATATTTTGAAGCGAAATGGCATGGGGACCATCAATGGCAAAACCTATCCAATCAGCCAAAGCCGCGGAGGCGTAACGTGCATCAGCCAGGTCTTGAACATGATTAAATTTTATCTTCATTAAGTTGTTTAATGTTGTAAGATAAAATAATTAAACCAAAATTTTAATTGGGTCTTCTAAATAGGTCTTTAGGGTCCTTAAGAATTCTGCTCCCATTGTTCCATCTACCACGCGGTGGTCGCAACTAAGGGTAACTTTCATTGATTTGGTGGCTTTTATTTCACCATTAGCAACTCCTACTATATCTTTTACTGTTCCAACGGCCAAAATGCATGCATCAG
The DNA here is from genome assembly GCA_945860565.1 of Chitinophaga pinensis. GTDB lineage: Bacteria > Bacteroidota > Bacteroidia > NS11-12g > UBA955 > VMCP01. The sequence continues at coordinate 7,336 of CAMAQS010000027.1, forward strand.
GAGGGTTTATAATAGCGGTAAACTCATCTATACCATACATGCCCAAATTGCTAATTGTAAAGGTATTTCCAGCCCAATCTTGGGGTTGTAATTTCTTTTCTTTTGCCTTAACTCCAAAAGCTTTAACTTCTTTGCTGATTTGGCTAATGCTTTTATTGTCGGCAAATTTCACAACGGGTACCAACAATCCGTCTTCAACTGCCATGGCTACACCAATGTGTATGTGGTTGTTGTATCGAATTTTTGTATTTAACCAGCTTGAGTTGATATTTGGATGTTTTCTCAATGAACTTGCCACCGCTTTGATGACAATGTCATTCATTGATATTTTAACATCGCTTATTAAATTCATGGATTCTCTGGCAGCAGTAGCCTTATCCATATTGATTTCTACAGAAAGATAAAAATGTGGAGCCGTAAATTTACTCTCACTTAATCTTGCTGCAATTGTTTTTCTCATTTGAGAAACGGCCACTTCAGTGTAACTTTCTTCTCCAATATTTTGGGGGATGTTTGTTGCTGCACTTTCAGATTTTGCTGCAATTGCATCCAAGTTTTCTAGGTCACGCTTTACAATTCTGCCATTTTCTCCAGAACCATTTATAGCGTTTAAATCAATGTGTTTTTCAGCGGCTATTTTTTTGGCAAGTGGACTTGCTTTCACACGATCATCGTTAGAAGAAACGGCGATTGTATTGATTGATGCTGCTTCGGTAATAATAGGTTGCTCAACTGGCTGAACAGTAGAATTGGATTCTATTTTAACAGAAGGTTTTGCAGTTAAAAGGGATGAAAAATCTTCTCCAACTGCACCAACTATTGCTACAGGGGAATCTACCGGTACGGCTTGTCCCTCGGCAACAATTAATTGTAAAATTGTCCCTTTGGAATAGACTTCCATATCCATTGTAGCCTTGTCCGTTTCAACTTCTGCGATTATATCTCCGCTTTTAACGGTATCACCCACTTTAACATTCCAACGCACAATAACACCCTCGGTCATTGTATCGCTCATTTTGGGTAAGGTTATAAGTTCAGCCATAATTTTTAATTTGGTTGCAAAAATAACACATTTTTAAGGTATTAATTGTTTAATGTTGCCATTCTAAACTGTAAATTTGCCAGAACAACTATTTTTTTTATATGTATAACCAATATGAGTCGTTTTTAAAGTATGTTTTGGAAAATGGGACATTAAAAACGGACCGGACAGGAACAGGCACAATTAGTGTGTTTGGTGGGCAATTGAGGTTTGATTTGGCACAAGGATTTCCTTTGATTACAACAAAAAAAGTACATCTAAAGAGTATCATTCATGAGTTATTGTGGTTTCTAAAAGGTGAAACCAACATAAAATATTTAAAAGAAAATAACGTTTCTATATGGGATGAATGGGCGGATGAAAACGGTGAATTGGGTCCAGTTTATGGAAAACAATGGCGGTCTTGGCAAGCCACCGATGGCAGTGTAATTGATCAAATATCTGAATCCATAGCCTTAATTAAAAATAATCCAGATAGTCGAAGAATTTTGGTAAATGCATGGAATGTTGGAGAATTGAAAGATATGGCCTTAATGCCTTGCCATACTTTGTTTCAATTTTATGTGGCCAACGGAAAATTAAGTTGCCAATTGTATCAAAGGAGTGCTGATTTGTTTTTAGGTGTTCCTTTTAATATAGCAAGTTATGCGTTGCTTACTCAAATGATTGCCCAAACAGTGGGCTTGAAACTGGGTGATTTTGTGCATACTTTTGGAGATGCTCATATTTATAGCAACCACCTTGAACAAGTAAATTTACAGTTAACTAGAGAGCCAAAACCCTATCCCAAATTGAAAATAAAGAACATTAAAAACTCGGTTTTTGATTATAATTACGAAGATTTTATTTTGGAAGGATATGATTCGTGGCCTGCAATTAAAGGAACAGTAGCCATTTAATTCATTGAAATGACAACAAAACGCACTTTGAAATCAGGGTTGTTTTTAACTTTTTTATTCGGATTTATCCATATTGGGTTTGCTCAAAATACACAAAAAAAACACACCATCTCTGGATATATTTACGATAAAAGCAGTGGTGAAATGTTGGGAGATGTTTCTGTTTTGGCATTGCCAAACGAAGTCATTACCTCTAGCAATAAATATGGGTTTTTTTCGCAAACATTAAATGAAGGTCCAAAACTAATTATTGTTAAATTTCCTGGATTTGAGTTAGACAGTATTTTATGGTCAGGTAAGGCGGATACTGCCGTAAATATTTATATTAAATTGATTGAAATGACCCCGGAATTCGACAGAATAGAGGAAGTTGTCATCAAAGGCAAAAAGAATACAATTGCCGACAAGGTCCAAATGAGTCAAATTGACATTCCAATCAATCAGATTAAAGAAATTCCTGCGCTATTAGGCGAAAAAGATGTTTTGAAAGTGATTCAATTGCTTCCTGGAGTTCAAAAAGGAGGTGAAGGACAAAGTGGAATATATGTTCGTGGAGGTGGGCCGGATCAAAACCTATTAATTTTGGACGAAGCCATTGTTTACAATGCCTCACATTTGTTCGGGTTTTTCTCAGTTTTTAACGGAGATGCATTAAAGTCTGTAGAATTGGTAAAAGGAGGATTTCCTGCTAAATATGGGGGTAGGTTATCGAGTGTTATTGACCTTACAATGAAAGAAGGCAACAATCAGCGGTTAACGGGTGAAGTAGGTATTGGTGTAATTAGTTCCAGATTTACATTGGAAGGGCCAATTAAAAAAGGAAAAAGTTCATTTATGATTTCTGGTAGAAGAACCTATTTAGATATTTTAGTACAGCCTTTTATAATGGCGTCCAACGATGGAAGTACGGTTGGATATTATTTTTATGATTTTAATGCTAAGGCCAATTATATTTTATCTAATAAGGACAAGTTGTTTATCAGCGGATATTTTGGTAAAGATAAATTTTATACAAAAATAAAAGAAGACGACGCAAAATTTGAAAGCGATTTTGGTTGGGGAAATAGAACGCTTACTGCACGTTGGAATCATCAATTTAGTCCAAAATTATTTTCAAATGCTTCGCTAATTTACTCTCATTATAATTTGTTGATTGGCGTGGGTACTACTTCAGATGCAGATACATTTTTGTTGAATTATCAGAGTATTATCAACGATTATGGAATTAAATACGATTTTGACTGGAGACCATTGCCGAATCACACGGTTCGATATGGAATTTCAAGCATTTGGCACCGTTTTCAACCCGGCGCGGTGGTGGTTGAAATTGGTCAAGAGAGTGTATTAGACAGAGCCATAAATACCATTAACACTTACGAAAGTGGTATTTATATTGAAGATCAATTTAAATATGGCAAGTTTAACATTTACCCTGGATTTAGAATAAGTCATTATTCTGTAGAAGGCAAAAATTATATTAAACCTGAACCCAGATTTTCTGCGTCTTATGCAATTCGCAAGGATTTAGCTGTTAAAGCATCATATGCTCAAATGTATCAGTACATTCATTTACTAAGTAGCTCTGGAATTTCTTTGCCTACCGATTTGTGGGTACCCGCCACGAAAAATATCTCACCCATGCGCAGTACACAAGTTGCGGCAGGCATTGCCAAAGATTTTGACGGTGGTTATAGTATTAGTGTTGAGGGATATTATAAAGATATGGCGGACATGATACAATACAAGGATGGTGCATCCTTTTTGTTGCAGGAAGATATTTTTGATCCAACAGCACCAACCGATTCAAAATCATGGGAAAATCAAGTTACCCGAGGCATTGGATGGAGTTATGGAACGGAGTTGTTTATTCAAAAGAAAGTTGGAAGATTTTCTGGATGGATTGGTTATACTTTGAGCTGGACAAAACTAAAATTTGATGAACTAAACAATGGCGAGGTGTTTTATGCAAAATATGACCGTAGACATGACTTGTCACTCGTTGGGATTTATAAATTGGCTAAAAACTTTACCGCTTCGGCCACTTGGGTTTATGGTACAGGAAATGCTATAACTGCAGCACAAGGGTATCTTCCAACTTCTGGACACTCAATGAGCAAGTTTCCCATTATATGGAATCCACAGTTACAGTATGGACAGAGTATCGACTATGGCAGTCGGAATAGTTTTAGAATGGAGGCTTATCATCGGTTAGATGTGGGTTTGCAATTTCATAAGAAAAAGAAAAATGGAACGCAAACATGGGAATTTAGTGCCTACAATGCCTACAATCGTGCGAATCCCTTTTTCTACTATGGTAGTTATGAAACTAATGGACAGGGTAAGGCAGTTCAAAAACTCAAAAAAGTGACTTTGTTTCCTATTATCCCTTCTATCAGTTATACCTATAAATTTAATTAAATGAAGAAGCTAAATCTTATACTCATTTTTTGCTTGACTACGCTTTTGTTTATTGGCTGCGAACAGGATGCGAATGTGGATCCACCTGCTTATGTGAAACGACCATTTGTTATGTGTTTGATGACCATGCGCAGTCCAGAAATTAAAGCGAGTGTAGCGTATACGAAACCCTATTACGGAGAAATTAAAGATGATTTCGAATGGGAAGAGAATGCCATAGTAGTTTTGAGGGATATTTCAGCAAATGTGGAAGACACTTTTGTTTCTCTTTCTGGTGGACAATATTCGTTGTATCCGGTTAAAGTAATACTAAAAGAGGAGAATACGTATCGACTTACGGTGTATTTACCTGACGGGACTGTTCATACCGCCGAATCTACCATCCCCCCAAAAGCAAAAATTGATAACTTAAAAGCGACGTTTGTAGAAATTGGCAAGCCGTACGAAGAAGCTGATAATTCAGGCGGAGGATGGGCGTATTATTTGAATCCACTTACCGTAGAACTGACTTATAAAAACATAAAGGACGGTTATTTTGTATCCCCGCAAATGGAAGCCTTACCATACAATGATTCTGGAGATAATATGCAAGTTGAATTGTATTTTACTGAACCTATAAAATTGGCTGAAAACGGAGTGGTTAAGTTTTTACACAGGACAGAATTTTATTCATTCAACCCCAGAGCACCTTTTAAAATAAATGAATTTTTTGGGTCAGTGTATACTATGGATAAGGCTTACAGGAATTTTTATATTTCGCAATTTCAAATGGATGGAAATCCATTCCAAGAGCCAACCATTTTCCTTTCTAATTTTTCTGCTGGAGCACTTGGTGTTTTTGGTTCGTATGATTTCGACCAAGGCACGGTTAAATACCCTTAAATGAATTATATAAGGCGTTGGTAGGCCCTCCACCATCTATCAGGCATTTCTCCGTTACATACCAATTGATAGTCGGTGTATGAGCAGCCAATAAAAAATGTTTTGTTTTCGTATGGATGGGGGATTTCTAACCACCAGCGGTTACTTTTTCTGCTTTTGTAAAATGTAATTTCATGCCCCGTGCTTTCAAGTTTGTTGCGATAAATCAGAAAAGCTGGGTCGTTTTTTACGGGATGGTCATAAAAACGGGTAGTTGCTCCTTCTATAAAATACCACATCATTTGAGCCAATAACAATTCGGTTACAGAATTATCAGTTTGGGTTAAACCATAGAATGAAGCGGAATTTAACGTGTTTGATAGTCCTGCGTACCGTGCAATTTTAACAGCTTCTTCGGCATACAATCCATTAGGTGAAAAGTTATTTATATCTGGGGCATCGGATTGTCGAACGCTTTTTAAATCGAACATGAGTGCATGTGCACTGCGCAATAAGGGTTCCACTTCTTCAATGTTGGCTCTAATGTTACCCAATCTGTGGTTTTCAAAATAGTTTTGCTCTAACAGTTTGCTTGTATTGGAACTAATATTATAAGCTTGGGTCCCTACAAAATCAATGTTGAAGAGATTTGAAGGTTTTTGGGAGATTATTTTGTGCAGTTCAGAACCTGTTTCTAGGTTCATTCCCGAACAAACATTCACAATTTCTATGGAATCGGACAGGTTTCTGTAGGCATTAAATTGACCAAATAAATAGGGGTTTTCTCCACCCATTAAGACTGTAATGATATTGGCTGAAATTAATTCTGCCAACGATTCACTCAATGCAAATTCTTGTTGTTTTGGATCACCGGTTGAAACCAAATTTCCCAAATCTATAATTTCCATATTCTCAAATCTCCAAGATAATTGGTAAAATGCTTTCCTTACATTGTTTGCGGTAGAATCTATGCCAATGATGGCTACTTTTACATTCTTTAAACTTGGAAATGTATGTACATAGGATTTAATTTTACCTCCTATCAATTGTTTTTTTCCTTTTGTGGGATGGCCAATTTCTTCTGGAATGGGTGTAAAAAAAGAATCTAACATGTTCTTGCAATTTGCATCCGATTTTTTCAATTTTAATGCGTAATAATGCACAAAAGAAGCTTTGTATATTTTAAACTACGAAATTTAAAAATTTACTCAAGGCTAATGCGAAAAACAATACAAACTAACATTTGTTAGTTAGATTTTAAATTTGTGTGAAATATCTAAATAAAGCATGTTAATTTTGTAGGCAATGAGTGAAGGTTTTTATCCACTAAAAGTAAGTAAAGCAGTGAAGGAAACTTCTGACGCTACTACTTTTTATTTTGAGGTTCCAAGTGAATTAGAATCTGTTTTTAATTACAGGGCGGGACAGTATTTAACGATTGAAGTAAATATTCAAGGCGAAAAGGTGCGTCGTTCTTATTCTCTGTGCACCTATTCGGGAGTTGATGCTCAACCCGGTGTTACGGTAAAACAAGTAGAAGGTGGTAAAATGAGCACCTATCTAAACCAAAACATATCAGAAGGAGACACTTTATTGGTTATGCCTCCAATGGGTAAGTTTGTAGTCGATTTAAACCCTACAAATAGTAAACACTATGTTTTGTTTGGTGGTGGAAGTGGAATCACACCCGTTATGGGCATTGCAAAAGCGGTTTTAAATCAAGAACCAAATAGTAAAGTTACGCTGGTGTACGCAAATAAAAATCCAGACTCTGTAATTTTTAAGGATTCTTTGGCAAAGTTAGAATCGGGTAATTCTGGCAGATTTAAAGTTCTACATTCATACGATACTGCACCATTCACGTGGTTTGGATTAAAAGGTATATTGACTGAAGAAAAAATTGAATCCATTGTTAAAAACAAAATAGGCGGTTCATTTGACCAATATGAATATTTCATTTGTGGTCCATCTCCAATGATGGATGTAATTAAACGCGGCTTAACAACCATTGGCGTTAACAAAGAAAAAATCAATATCGAATACTTTAGTGCACCTGTAAATTCTGAAAAAACAGCAGAACCTGTAATGGCGGATGCAAGTTTCAATGGAGTTTCTGAAATAACCATCCATGTATATGGCAAGACCCATGTGATTCAATGCGATGAAAATACCACAGTATTAAATGCAGCAATGAAACAAGGCATCGATCCGCCATACAGTTGTACCGTTGGTGTTTGCACCACTTGTAGAGCAAGAGTACATTCAGGCTCCGTTCAAATGCTTGAAAGAGAAGGTTTAAGCGATAGTGAAATTAAAGATGGTTTTGTTCTAACGTGTCAATCTGTGCCACGTACCAACAAAATAGAATTAACTTACGAATAAATTTTATTCGTCGTTAATAATATTTTTTTCATTAAACGTAAGGGCATATTTTCTTAATTTCTCGAGTAATCCACCAAAATCAGCCGGTGGTTCTTGGTCAAAAAAGAGGTTTTCTTGAGTTTGCGGATGTATAAAGCCCAATTCCTTTGCGTGTAGCGCTTGACGGGGCATTACATCAAAACAGTTTTGAATAAATTGCTTGAATTTTGGCAAACTAGATCCTTTGCGAATTTCTTTACCACCATACATTTCATCTGAAAACAAAGGGTGCCCAATGGCCGAGAAATGAGCTCGAATTTGGTGGGTTCTACCCGTTTCCAATACACATTCAACCAAAGAAAGAAAATAGAATTTTTCTAAAACCTTGTAATGGGTAATGGCAATTTTTCCTTTGTCTTCATCGGTATAATGTTTGGATTTTCTGCGGTCTGCTGGGTCTCTCGACATATAACCACGAATGGTTCCAACATCTTCTTTAGGCTCTCCCCAAACAATGGCCCAATACTTACGATGTATGCTGTGGTTAAAGAACTGTTTTCCTAAAAAGCTCAATGCAAATTCAGTTTTGCCTACAACTAATAGCCCTGAAGTATCCTTATCGATTCTATGAACCAATCCAGGTCTATGTTCTTGCTGTTTTTGTGGCAAATTACCAAAATGAAATAAAATGGCGTTAACCAAGGTGCCATTGTAATTGTTATTGCCAGGATGAACTACCATTCCAGCCGCTTTGTTTATTACCGCCAATGAATCGTCTTGGTAAACTATATCAATGGGCAAATCTTCAGGATAAACTTCAGTATCTCTAGGTTCATAGGGCATAATGACCCTAATATCATCTTTTGGTTTCACCTTGTAATTGCTTTTTACCGGTTTGGTATTCACGAGAATACAATCTGCTTCAATGGCTGATTGTATGCGTGTTCTAGAAACATGAGCGATTTTGTGCATTAACCATCGATCAATGCGCATGGGTTCTTGTCCAGAATCTACGATAAAGGCATGGTGTTCAAACCAAGCTTCATCTTGTTGAATTTCGTCTTCTTGCAAAATATTAATTTTACAAAACTACAGCCTATAGTTCATAAAGATTCATTAAACCTCAAAAACTATTTTACCTAAAACCAAACCTGACCATCCAACTTGGTTTACGAGAACTTGTTTGCCACTTTTATTCTTAACAGTTGTAGGTTTATCCAAGAAAGTATGGGTGTGTCCACCTAAAATAACGTCGATATTGTCTGTTTTTGCCGCCAATTTAAGATCATCGATTTTTTGAGAATCGTAACTATATCCCAAATGAGAAAGAACAACAATAAAATCACAATCTTCTTTATTTTTCAAATGGTTAACCGTTGTTTGTAGCGGTTCGATTGGATCTTGATAAGTCAGTCCAGCATAGGCCGTTTCTGAAAGCAATCCTTTTAAATCTATTCCAATACCTGTTACACCAATGCGTACATTTCCTTTTTGAATGATTTTATAAGGTTTAATTACTGACGTTAAAGAGTTGGTTATTTTGTAGTTGCAATTAAGCGTTGGTGTGTTATACTTTGTTCTTAGTTCGGTAAGGTGTTCAAATCCCAAATCGAAATCGTGGTTTCCAATGGTGGTGGCGTCATAGTTCATGTTTTGCATCCATTTAAGTTCAGGATGGCCTTTGAATACATTAAAATAGGGTGTTCCTTGGAAAACATCGCCACTATCAAATAGTAGAACATGTTCATTTTCATGTCTAAATTTATCTATGAGTCCAGTTAATCTGGTGATACCACCTTGGTTGGGCCATTTGTTATGATTGGAGGGAAATGGATGAAACCGGCTATGAAAATCATTGGTATGTAATATACAAATGGTATTTTTTGATTGAGATTTACCAAATAAATCTTGTGGCAATAATGCCGCTCCAGTGAGCAAAATCGCACTTTGTTTTAAAAAATCACTGCGTTTTAACATGAATAATTCGGGGAAAGGGTTTGGCTTGAATGTGTTTGGTTTCGGAATATTCCGATTTGAATCCGTCTAAAATAGCGTCACGCACAAGAATTCCCGTGTTGAATATTTCTTCTGGATATTTTAACATGGTAAAATTATCTCCACCTTTATACATAAAATCATTGGTAGCAACATAGTAATCTCTGCGTGAATCAAACCGAGAATTGCCAATTACCGCTTTATTGTATGATGTTTCAGTGATATCGAGCAATAAATTTGAAACGGGGGATCCTCCCAATTTAGCTATAAATAAAAACAACGAGTCCATTTGCGACCCAGACAGTTTTAAAATCACAATTTCATTGTCGAATGGCATAACTTCAAAAACTGAACCAATGGTAATTGCCCCTTTGGAAATGTCGTTTCTAAATCCGTTCTGATTTAATACAACTATATCACATCTTCTTTTATGGTTTGTTTTTAACCAAGTGTTCGCAGAATTAAAAACATAATCAGAGCAAACCCTAGCAAGGTTTGCAGTTGTTTCTTGAACTTGGGTAATGCGAGAATTGTATCTAATTTTATTTAATGATGTGTCGGTATAAGCAATAATGCTATCCATAATTTTGTTAACACTATCGGAATAGGGGTTCAACCACATTTTTGTGGCTGAGTCTTGGGGAAGCGTGTGTTGAATGGGAATGTTGTTTTCAGATACCAATATGGGTGAATGGCATGAAAATATCAAAAAAAGCAGGGCTAAAAATCCCCCATAAAAACTAAAAACTCGATTCATTATCATCGAAAATACAGTACAAATGTATAATTCCTTTGAATTGAATGTGAACATATTGTAAAATAAATGGATTAGATTTGATAGACTACTTTAATTTAGTGATTTTTGCAACAGATTATGAAAAAACTATTTGGATTTTTTGCAAGTTTATCTTTTGCCACGTTTGGTTTTGCTCAGGTTACTCCCTGCGGCGAGTTGTTTATAAGTGAATATGTTGAAGGTTCGCATAACAACAAAGCCATTGAAATATATAATCCAACCAACGCAACCATAGATTTGTCGGCTTATCGTTTTACGCGTTGGCAAAACGGATCTGCCACTTGGGACAGGCAATACAGTGATACTTTATCGGGAAGTATTGCGCCAAAAGAGGTAGTGGTTTTGATGTTGGACCGCAGAGATCCAAACGGAGTGGGCGTTGATACCGCATTGTTTCCAGAACTTGAAGCAAAGGGAGATTTGTTTTTGAGCAAAGATTACAATAGGTCTTATAGTATGTCTTTTAATGGTGACGATGCATTGTCGCTAGACAAATACAATGCACAATACAATACATGGATATTGGTAGATATTTTTGGAAAAATTGGGGAACGTCCATCTAACCCGGGCAGATCTACAGGTTCATGGAGTGATTCATTTCCTTACAACAATGGCTTAGGACTTTGGTACACCATCGATAAATCATTGGTTCGTAAACCATGGGTTAAAACAGGTGCAGATACCTTGGCAAGAGTAAAAGCTGGCGTTCAGGTTTTGGTTGAGCAAGCTTGGAATCCAAAGTATTTTAATCCGTCGTTAGAATGGGAAATATTCCCTAGAAACTATTTTGATTCTCTTGGAAGTCATACCTGTAATTGTGCAACAGCTTCTAGTGAACGTGTAAAAATAGAGAATACTATAAACGTATATCCAGTACCTTCCTCTGACATATTAAACGTTAATAGTATTACTCCAATAAAGGCGATTAGAATATTTAGTTTAAGTGGTCAAGAGTTTCCCGTGGTTTATTTGAATGCTTTACAAACGGTTGAATCAAAAGGATTTAAAGTTCTGGATATTCAAAATTTACTAAATGGAATGTACCAAATTAGAATTGATTTGGTTGATGGATCAACAATTGATCAGCGTTTTGTAAAATGAATTTAAGAAACTGTTTTCTTTTGGTCTTCGGATTGGGTGCACTTTTTTTAAACGCACAAGTCGTTATTAAAGGAACGGTAAAAGATCGGATTTCAGGAGAATTATTGGATAATGCAATGGTAACTGCAAAAAACGTAAGTGCCATGAGCGATAAATTGGGAAATTTTATACTGAAAGTCCCAATGGGTGAATATCAAATTGTTGCCAAATTGGAGGGATATGAGAGCGATACCATATTCGTTCAAGCGGATAAAAACCTGATAACAGGAGTGTTTTTTGAGCTTGAAAATATGAGTTCAAGCATGCAAGCGGTACAAATTGTAGCATCGGTGGCAAAAGATAGAAAAACACCCATTGCCTACAGCAATTTAACGGGTAAAGAAATTCAGGAAAGACTTGGTAGTGCCGATATGCCTATGTTGTTAAACAATACACCGGGTGTATATGCTACACAACAAGGTGGTGGGGCAGGCGATGCTCGAATAACCATTAGAGGATTTAATCAACGCAACATAGCTGTGATGATTGATGGAATTCCGGTAAACGACATGGAAAATGGTTGGGTTTATTGGAGCAATTGGTTTGGTTTAAGTGGAGTAACGGCATTAACACAGGTTCAACGAGGTCTTGGAAGCAGCAGAATTGCAAATCCAGCGGTGGGTGGAACAATGAACATTATAACCAAAGGAATTTCACAAAAACAACAGATTTCTGCGGGGATGGAGTTTGGCGATTCACGTTATCAAAGTTTTAATTTGGATTATTCATCAGGTAAATTACCCGGAAATTGGGGATTTATTCTTTCTTTGACCAAACGAAGTAGCGATGGTTATGTAGATTATTTGTATGACGACATGTATGCCTATTTTTTTAAAATTGAAAAACAATGGGGTACAAAACATGCACTTTCACTAACCGCAATGGGCGCTCCTCAATCTCATGGACAACGCGCTTTTAAAGCTAGACTTAGTTTATATGATCAAGCGTTGGCAAAATCTTTAGACATGGATACTTTGGTTGGTGGAATGAAACTAAACCAAGGTCGGAAATACAATCAACATTGGGGAATTTTGAATAGGTCTAAAAATGTAGATCAAAACACCGGTGAATTATTGCCTGAAGGACAACAAGAAAATTTAAATGAACGGGTAAATGAATTTCACAAACCTCAAGTCTATCTAAAATACGATTATAAACCAAACAAAAAATGGTTTTCCAATACCACCGCTTATGTTTCAGTAGGCACAGGGGGAGGAAGTAGAGCAGAGTTGGTAAGACAATCTCCATCCGTTTATGGAAACTATGACTTTCAATCTGTTTGGAATCAAAACATAAACTTGGGTTTTGTTTCATCTGTGGACCCAGCCTATTCCAACACTGAATTTAAATCATCAGGAATACTTTCTCTTAGTGCCAATAACCACAAATGGTATGGATTGTTAAACACCACTCAATACAAAATAAATAATTATTATACTATTACTGGGGGATTGGATTTGCGGGCCTATGTTGGAGAACACTACAAAGAAGTCTATGATTTGTTGGGGGGAGATTATTTTATCCCAGACGTGAACGAGAAAAACCCAAATTATAAAAGCAATCACATGTATCGATTGGGTGATAAATTTAACTACCATAATGACGGTGTTATTAATTGGGCGGGTGGTTTTATGGAGTTAGAGTATAGCAAACATCAGTTTAGTGCATTTGGTAACATCAGTTACAGCAATACGCAATATCAACGGGTGGATTACTTTAAATTAGACGGACAATCCAATCCCCAAGAAACAGAAAAAATTGGATTTAACGGATACACGGCTAAAGCGGGTGCAAATTATAATTTTTCACCTAAGTTAAATGTATTCATTAATACTGGATATTTGAATAGACCGACCCGATTTAACAATGTTTTTGACAATAGAAATACAATTATTAAAGATGCTAAAAATGAAATTGTACTGGCGGTTGAAGGTGGTTTGGGTTACAAGCGTAAAAGAATTGCCATCAATTTAAATGCTTATTACACCAATTGGGCCAATCGTCCGGTGGACTTCAGACCTTCATTTGAAGATGCAGAAGGCAATGTATATTCCTATAACATTAATGGATTAAAGGCACGTCACATGGGTTTAGAGCTTCAAACAGCCATTAAAGCAGGAGATGGCATAACAATGGAATTTTCTTTTTCTCTGGGGGATTGGATTTGGCAATCGGGCAGCAATGCCACCATTAGAGACGATGCCGGTGATTCTATAGGACAGTTTAATTTTGATGCTACGGGTGTGCATGTAGGCGATGCTGCTCAGAATCAGATTGCGGGACTTATTAGATGGGAACCGACTTACTTAAAAGGGGCTTACTTTTCTTTGCAGTATGTGAATTTTGGAAAACATTATGCCGACTTTGAGCCCATTGCGTTGCAAGGAAGTTGGGCAGGTCGTGAATCGTTTTTGTTGCCCAATTATTGGTATATGAACTTTAGTGCGGGTTATACAATTAACATAAAAAATTCAGTAAAAGTGAGAATTTATGGTCTAGTGAGTAACATCACAGACAATTTATATGTGAGTGATGCGCAGCACCGAAGTCTTTCTGCAAATGGCGATGCCAATGCAGTGTTTAATCGAAAAAATTTAGAGGTTTTTGTTTCACCAGGAATCAGATATTCCTCAGGTCTCAAAGTAATGTTTTAAAAAATGAAAAAAATAATTATAGTTTGTTTTGCATATTGTCTAGGTAATTTGCTAAACGCCCAAGGAAATTTACCCATGTATTGGAACATGAACGATCCTGCTAGTGCACCTACTGGCTGGAAGTTGAATCAAGGAACTTCGGGGAACTTTGTTTACACTTCTTCTACGCTAATTAACAGTGCACCAGCAGCAATTCGTCTGGATTTTACAGGTGAATATGTTCAAGCCAATTGGATAGGTAAAGCGGATACCGTAAAATTTTATATGTCTGGTACTGGAACTTCTGGAACTTGGAAAGGTACTTTAGCCATCGATGAAAGCATAGATGGTTCCTCTTGGACCAATGTAAAAGAGTTTACAGATAATTTAAACCTGAGTATAGCGGAATATATGGTAAGGGTTAAATCTAGTTCACGTTTCGTGCGATTTTTTTACAAGGCAAAAGCTTCAGGTTACAATCTTTCTATTGATGATGTTACCATTCGCCCTGCTGTTTCCGGAATATTGCCTGAGATTCAAGTTTCATATAATAATTTGAATTATTCAAATGGTTCAACCATTAAAGCGGGTAATGACACAATGATTAAAATTGGCATAAAGAATAAGAGTTTGGGTAGCACTTTAACCGTTAATGATGTGCTTTTATCTGGATTGGGAAAAAACGATTTTACATTGATAACTGAATTGCCATTTGATGTTGAAGCCAGTAATTCTGTCGATTTAGAATTTTCGATGAACTCCAAAATTTTAGGTAATCATGAAGTAGATTTAGAGATTTTATCGAATGACAGTGAAGGCAATAATTCATTTAAATTGGGTTTGAAATCTATTTATGGTTCCTTGGCAACCCAGCCTACCCAACAACCAACCGCTTTTTCAGTTTCAACCAAACCATGGAGAATGTCTGCCGGTTTCAACGGTGTTGGCAGCGATGGCTATTTAATACTTGTAGGAAGTCCTAGTGATTTGGATTTGCCGATAGATGGCAATGAATATCAAAGAGGTGAATATATTGGCAAATCGCGTGTGGTGTATTCTGGTCCAGATCCAGGAAAATCACTGATTGACATTGACAATATTATTGCAAATACCACCTATTCGGTTCGTTTGTTTTCGTATAATGGATACGCAAAATATAGCAATTATCTTACGCAAAATCCGGCTATGCAAGCAGTAACTACACCCGGTTTAATGCCATTAGATTATTATGACAATATTTCTGTAAGTGATACAAATTTTGTAAAGGAAATCCATTCACTCATTCGACCACACAGACAGGTTTTTTATTCAAATTATGCATCGACATTGGTATCGAATTTTGAAGCCAGAGATACAACAAATGGCAATGCTGTGGTTGATTGCTTTTACAGTGGATATAATTATGTGTATCAAAAACCCTTCTTTTTTGATGTGAACAATCCAAATTATTTAAGTCGTGAGCATGCTTATCCGTACTCTTGGATGCCTGAAATTAGCAAGGACAGTTCAAATTATTCCGATTTACACGTATTAAGACTGGTTCATCAAAATAAGGTGAATGCCGTTAGAAGCAATTACCCAGTGAATAATTTAAAGTCGGTTACTTCTTCTTTTGTTGGAGGGAAATTTGGATTGGACAGTTCAAATCAATTTGCTTATGAGCCGAGAGATTTTGCTAAAGGAGCCATGGCAAGAGCCATGTTTTATATCTGTGCTACATATAATCGTGCTGGAAGACAATATACCATCCCCCCAAACAACCAATTCTTAGAATCGTTTCAGGATCAAAATGTTTTAAAACGTTGGAACAAACAATTTCCTCCTAACAATTGGGAAATTGCGCGTCATGAATTAATTTCAACGCCAGAAGTTCAAGGCAATCGCAATCCATTTGTAGACTTTCCTGATTGGGCTTGTTTTATTGATTTTTCAAATATGACTTATAATGCCAGTGGAGATTGTTCGCCAAAATCAAATTCGAAGGTGACAATAAACAAAGTGGTTTCTATGGGCTTGGCGCCAAATCCCGCAACTGAAACTGTGCAATTGGATTTGAAATCATTTAGTGGGAAAGCTGTTACAGTTTATGTTTTGGATTATTTTGAACGCACTATTTATGAAGAAAAAACAAGCAGTGCTGCGATTAACTTGAACACTCTAAATTGGACACCTGGTACTTACTTGATTTTAGTAAGAAGTGACGACGGCACAACGGCAGCTTCACCTTTAATAAAGCCATAATTGATGGAATTAGACTGGAATCAAATTGGGCATTTCGTGGACCAATGGCTCAAAGAAGATGTGGGTGCAGGTGATTTCTCCTCATTGGCTTCAATAGACACTTCGACTCAAGCTGAATCTAAACTTATTCTCAAAGCCAATGGCGTGGTTGCTGGGTTGGAATTGGCGAAATTTGTTTTTGCCCAAATCGATGAAGCAATTATTTTTGAACCGCTGGTTCAAGACGGAACATTTCATGAATCTGGTACTATTTTAGCAAATGCCTCTGGCAGTGCACATGGTTTATTGAAAGGCGAAAGGCTAATGTTGAATCTGCTGCAAAGATTATCTGGAGTGGCAACTCAAACCCATACAATTGTAAAATTGGTGGAAGGTACGGGATTAAAGATTTTAGATACACGGAAAACAACACCAGGGTTAAGGATGCTCGAAAAATGGGCGGTTGTGATGGGAGGCGGCATGAACCATAGAATGGGCTTGTATGATATGATTATGTTGAAAGACAATCATTTAGATTCCGCTGGAGGCATCAGTGTTGCGGTTAAAAGAACAAAACAATTCTTAAAAGAGCATAATTTGGATCTTAAAATTGAAGTGGAAACACGAAATTTGGACGAAGTTCAGCAAGCATTGGATGCAGGAGTAGACAGAATAATGTTTGACAATTTCACTCCCGAACTCTGTCGACAAGGAGTGACGTTGGTCGAAAATAGATGCGAAACTGAAGCTTCTGGAGGAATTTCAGCGACTAACATAAGAAATTATGCCGAAACTGGTGTTAACTTTATATCTATTGGTTCTTTAACCCACAGTGTAACTGCTTTGGATATAAGTTTTAAAACAAAATTAAAGGCACAATAATTGTAACAACTATTAAAAATGAAAAAACTATTTATAATCTCTGGAGTGCTTTTTATTTCCCTATCTGCACAAGCTTGCACAAACAATAGTATTGTTTCTGCACCGGATAACAATGCAACTTCGGCGTCAATCGTGGCCGATTCGCCTGTTGACACAGCGACAAAAGTATCCACTGCCCCTGTATCTAATTTAAGTACTGAACTTGTTTGGTATTCTTTTGAAGAAGGCTATACAAAAGCAGTTAAAGAAGGTAAAATTATATTGGTCGATGCTTACACAGATTGGTGTGGCTGGTGCAAGGTGATGGATAAAAAGACCTACACGGATGCAACTGTAATTCAAAAGCTAAATGCCGATTTTGTGTGTGTAAAGCTTAATCCAGAAGTCCCTAAAACGTATGCCTTTGCCGATAAAAAAAT
>CAMAQS010000028.1 GCA_945860565.1 Chitinophaga pinensis
TAACAAATGTCCCAATCAGGGTTCGCCAAACCTTTTTCTGTATTGCCGATACCGATATCATCTATCCAAATTCCTTTGTTTAATATTTGTCCAGTAAAACCATTTTTTCCTAAGCACATAAAACCTCACCAGCCTAAATCAGGTATTGCATCATTGTTTAGTGAGCTGGGGTAATTGGAAATATCACTATTCCCCGAATCATCTTCTAATATTTGTCCAAAAATATGGTCAACAGAATTTGGATTAGACTTGTTTAAAGCTATATAAATCTTTAAGTAAAACCATCTATTGGGTGGTAAAAAACCAGTTAAATACTTAACAGTATTGTTATTGCTTAAAATTTTAACTGTTAGAGAGTCGCTAAATGTAAATGAGTCTAAAGAATTGTAAATTAATACACCATTTCCTTTTACGGAATCTCCAAAACTGGCAATGACACCGTAGGAATTGGAATCTCTTTTAATGTAGGCCTGAAATTTGATTAACTTGTTATATCTGGCTGAATCGCATTCAAAACAAATGCCATTTACTTGAGCGTAACCCCCATTTAGGGTTAAACAGGTACGCGTTATTCCAGTGGAGTCTATAAAGGCTTTTCCGTTGGAATACAACCTGCCTTGTCTTCCTTTTTCATGAAAAACATTTTTGTAGAAACCATGGTTGTTTTTCCCAGAAATGTCGATCAGATCATGCCCGTTGCGTTTTTCGCAACTCCAGTATCCTTGGAACGAGGTAGCACATTCATGGAAATTTTCAATGTATTGGGCGCAGATTTGGAGTGAATATACAAAACAGAAGACAAAAATGAGATTTTTTTTCATGGCTTAGTTCATTTTTACAAATTTTGAAACAAAGGGTCCAATAGTTTGTTGAACTCTAAATTTAGCTTGATATATTGGAATTTCTGTCATTTGATCTCTATTTGAATCATTTCATTCATGATTTTGTCTGTTTCGGCCAAGGCTACAATGACTTTTTGAAAGCGCGAAATATCTTCAAGTTCTAATTTTCTTGTATTGCGCTCGTTGAGCCATTTTTGCGCTGGCTGGTATCCGCCAATGTGGAAGTCCCAAGCAATTTTCGGTATATTGTCGAAATATTGGGTTTCGTTAATGTATACACGTCCCACCTCATTCTCTAACACAGTTGTGGGTGTGAAATATGGATTAAACACAACGTTGTCGCCATTTTTTGGAAAATGTATATTGTTTTCTTCAAACATAGGACCTTGGAACAAATGAAGTTTTCGGATTTGGCCGCCCAATTTTGCCAAATGCCAGAATATCATTATGTCTTTTGGAAATGGCACACTTGGCAAATTGGTATTGAAAAATTCTTTGTATCTGTGGTTGTATGTTGCTAAGTGCAGTACAGCGTAAATGTAATTTAAGATGTTTATGGGTGAAAGGACCTCCCCCAGCCCCTCCAAAGGAGGGGTGGTTGTATTCGAGTTAATGATTAAATCCGATTTTCCATCTAATTCTTCTTTAATCTTCGAAACAACCAATTCGGGATTTTCAAATACTTGTTCATTTGTAAATCGAATGACTTCAAATCCTAATTCATTTAATCTAAATGTTCTGAGCTCGTCATATTCTTTTTGTTTCAAATGAATTTTGCCATCAATCTCAATAATCAGTTTTTTGGGCAAACAAACAAAATCTGTAATAAATTTGCCAATAATATGTTGTCGGCGAATGTTGTGTCCCGTTTTTTTATTTCTTAAACATTCCCACATCACTTTTTCAGCTTCGGTTTGATTGTTTTTTAAATTCCCTCTGAATTTTTTAATGAACGGATAACTTTTGCTATTTGCAGTAATATAGCCTGGTCGTTTGGAGCCAATTGTTTTGGCATTTTCTAACGGTCTGCTGTTTGGGCTAATTTTCTCTCCATTGGACAGGGTAGGTGGGGTCTTTTCTGGATCAAATTCAAATCCAAAATGGACTGCAATCTGTTTTGAAATTTCTGCATGCAATTTCGAGATACTTTTTGATTCGTGGTCAACGAATTGCATAATGTTTAAAGATCTCATTATTAATTCATTTTCCATATAATACCGTACTTTTTGTTTGCATTATAATTTAATCTAACATTTTATCCGACAAGAATCTAAACCCGTCTTTTAACGAATATAGACTTTGTGTTTGAATTGTGTTGCCGTTTCTACAATAAGTTTATGTGAACATTTAGAATTAGAGTTCTAATTATTGAATTAAGTGAATGTTTTAACAGCGTCTTCAAAACGGCCACAAAACCAACAATTCCATTACAATTTTAATTTATTGTAGTTAATTTGTACAGTGATACTTGTTGTGGAGTCGTCGGCAGATTTTCCTTCTGTGGCATTGGTAAATGCCAGCAGTAGGTCTGTTGAATGGAAAATAGAATCTTCGGACAAACAATCACATTCAGAACTACTGCCAGTTCAAGTAAATCATGCACTGCTGTTTGCCAAGGATAATGGATTAAAGATTGAGGCCCTAGCTATAAATCTAGGACCTGGGAGTTATACTGGATTGCGCATTGGCGTGAGTTTGGTGAAGGGATTGGCACTCGGTTTGGAAGTTCCGGTAATCGGAATTAATGGAATTGAAGCAATGGGGAAATGGATGCTTTCCGATAATCCCCAAATTAACATCGCCCTAGCGATGATTGATGCCCGCCGCAATGAAGTGTATCTTTCGCTCTGTTCTAGCAACGGGTTACATACTGCGGCTGAACCATTTATACTCACTCCAAATGCATTTGCGTTTTTTGCAAATCATTTCGGATTTATTGGAAATTCAAACGAAAAAGCTGTCAGAATTTTAGGTATAAATCCTGCATTTTCGGTTTTTGGACCCTATGCATGGATGTACGCTGAGGCGTGTTGTGCAAAATTTGAAAAGGGAGAATTTCTCGATTTGGCGTATTTTGAACCAGACTACCTAAAAGAATTTAAAGCCACTGAAGGTAAGAAATTTGTGTTATGAACCTTGTTTTTATTGACAATTTTGATAGTTTTTCATATAACATAGTTCACTATTTTCAGGTGTTGAGTGCACACGTTTCAGTTTTGTCGCACAATGAGTTAAAAGGAAATTTGGATGTTTTGCTAAGTGCTGATGGTGTGGTTGTTGGTCCTGGGCCAAACACACCCCTAGAAGCCGGCGAACTGATGGAAATATTGCCTCTTTTGGTTGACGGAAATAAGAATATTTTAGGTGTTTGTTTGGGACATCAGGCCATTGCACAATATTTCGGGTGGTCTTTGGAAAAAGCACAACTGCCCATGCATGGCAAGGTTACATGGGTACAACACGCGCAAACGGGTATAACAAAAAACATACCGACTCCCATGCCTGTAGGTCGATATCATTCATTGATAGTTAATAAATCAAATAATTCTGATTTGATGGTTGACAGTGTGGACGAATGTGGTCAGGTTATGGCATTTCACCACAAATCCAAGCCTATATGGGGTTTGCAGTACCATCCGGAGAGTGTGTTGACCGATTATGGTATGCAAATATTAAAAAATTGGTTGTCGGAAATTTCTTAAAACGAGTTTACATCGAAAATCCAATGCCCCTTCAAATCGCTAAATCAGGTGTTTCACGGATTTTATTTCATTCTCACCGAATTGAGGCATGCAAGCCTATTATACGTGCAAAACCTATTAACGAAGTCTTATTGTGTAATCTGGGTTAAATAGGCAATAATGCTGGCTGTGTCGTAACCGCACTGTTGGTATAACTCCTTGTTGTTTCCATGTTCCACGAATATATCAGGAATTCCAAAATGACGCCACTGTTGATTCTGTTGTGCGGTATACATTCTTAAGTACTGTCCAAATCCCCCAACAATAGAACCATCTTCAACGGTAACCACTTGATTATAATGGTTTAGGTTTATGTTTTGGGGGATGGGTTTAATTACCGGACAATGAATGTGGTCTACATTGAGTTGATTTTCGTGAATGGCAGTTATAAGTTCAGCAGACAAAGCGCCGGTAGAAAGAACTACAACACTTGCTGGTGTCTTAGAAATGTGAATTAGAGCTTCAGGCAATGAGTTTGGTGTATTGGCTATCCAGTTTGGGTTAGAAATTTTGCCTTTTGGATACCGAATAACAACGGGCGATTTTAAAACCAGGCCGTAAAAAAGGGCGTGGTAGAGTTCTTGCGCATTTTGCGGTGCAAAAATGGTGGTATTCGGAATGGCAGTGAGTGCCGAAATGTCGAATGCACCGTGGTGAGTGGGACCATCTTCGCCAACCAGTCCAGCGCGATCCAAACAGAGAATTACCGGAAGATTTTGGAGGGCAATATCATGGATGTATTGGTCGTAGGCTCGTTGAAAAAAGGTGCTATAAATATTTACTATGGGTTGAATACCATTGCAAGCCAAACCGGCGGCAAAGGTTAGAGCATGTTGCTCTGAAATTCCAACATCCCAAAAACGTTCGGGAAATTTCGACATGGATTTGTCCATTCCACAAGAGCTCGGCATGGCTGGGGTAATGCCAGCAATGTGGGGATTTGTTTCTGCAAGGTGAAGAAGAATATCACCAAAAACATCTTGCCATTTTATTTCTGTTTTTGGATTGGACTGAATTTTTACAAATTTGTTGGTGCTATGCCAACGGGTTTGTTCTTTTTCGGCTTCTGCATATCCTTTGCCTTTGATGGTTTTAACATGCAGCATTTTAGGGCCAGGTATCGCTGAGAGATGCTGAAGTTGGTGGGATAATTTGTGTATATCATGTCCATCAACCGGTCCAAAATAGCTTAGGCCAAACCATTCAAACCAATCTTTAACAGGAGAGTTTTGGGTAAAGTGATGATTTAAAGCTCCGGTATTGGGGTCAATGCCCATTTGATTGTCGTTCAGAACAATGAGGACATTTAGATTAGAATCAAAAAGGTTGTTGAGGGCTTCAAAACTCATACCGCCGGTGAGTGCGCCATCGCCTACTACGGCAATGTGAGTTGTTCGGTCATCCCCTTTAATTTTTGCGGCAGCCGCCATTCCCATAGCGGCAGAAATGGCGGTACTAGAATGTCCGGTTCCAAAATGATCGAAAGTACTTTCGGTAATTTTGGGAAATCCAGAGATCCCCTTCCAATTTCGAATGGTGTGTAACTGATTTTTACGTTGTGTTAAAACTTTGTAAGGATAAGATTGGTGCCCAACATCCCAAATATATTTGTGTTTGGTGGCATCAAATTGATGCAGTAGCGCAATGGTTAGTTCAACAACCCCTAAATTGGCAGCAAAATGTCCGCCATTAAGCAATATGGTATCAATGATAAATTGACGAAGTTCTTCAGCCAACAGAATCAAATCATCCGGAAATAGGTTGGTAAGCTGTGACGGAGAATGGATGTCGGTTAACTTCATTTTTACAAAAGTACAATTCTACATGAATAAAGACATTATTGAACATTTTGGCAAAGTTTTTGTTGTATTTGTTTAAGAAAAATCAAACTCATTTTTTTGTCATAGCAAAAGTGACAGTTTTACATTTAGTTAGTAAATCTTCTTATTTACAAAATGCAATGCAATAATTTTGTCAAAATATGAATATTAAAAATTATTATTATAATAATTGATTGAAATTGTATACATTACGTGTATCAATCAAAACCGGTAAATACATCGTTAAAATAATCAAATTAATGGATTTAAATTTTTGTTAGCTTAATTTTTTTATCGAAATTTGTATTAAATTTTAAAAATCTTACATGTCAGACTTAGTATCTAATTCAAATGCGCCTAAAAAGAGAGGCAGAAAACCAGGATCCAAAAACAAAAATAAATTGGATCAAACTGGCACCATAAAAAGTCCGAGTGTTGTTTTTGCATATTTAGAACGTGAAATTGCAATGGTTTTGGGTACATTGCATGCATTGCATGATCAAATGGATCGAGAAATGGAACGTGTGGAATTGCGCCACCAAAAATCAATGGAACGCATGCAAGACAAGTATGAAGGTTCTTTGAAAATTTGGAAAAGTCGTGCCAAAGACTACCGCAAAAAATTGACCTTAAACGGAGGCAAAAAGAGAAATGTTGGCAGACCTGCCTCGGTACCTATGAAAGTAGCTGCCCGTCGTGGTCGCCCAATTAAAGCGAATCTACGTAAAGGTGGAGGTCGAAAAAAAGCTGGTGAATTAACAAAAAGAGACATCATCTTAAACTTTATGCAACAGCATAAAGAACCCATTACTTCTAAAGATTTAATTCAGCGTTTGTTTGTTTTGAGCGGTGAAAAGGAATACACACCATTTTCTCAAGGAATTTATACCACGCTTACACAAATATATAAAAGGGGCCTCCTGTTAAACGAGGATGGATTCATTCGTTTACCTGAATAAACCACTCAATACAAATCTTGAGTTACCAGAAAAATCTAAGATTTTTTCGGTTGAATATTTGTTTGCGAATAATTCATAAACGGCGTTGTTGTATTCTTGGTGCGTTTCGAGCCAAATTTTACACTGTTTATTTTCTTGCTTTTCAAATAATTCCAAGCATACATGGTAAAATTCCAATGGGTTGTCTTTGGTAAATAGTGCTAAATGTGGCTCAAATTGCGTAACACGTGTATCTAAATTTGTTGCCTCCGAAATTGGAATATAAGGCGGGTTCGATGTAATAATATCCAAATTATGGTCTTCTAGTGTTTCATTCAATACATCCAATTGCCTAAATTCTATTCGATTGCTTACGCCTAAGCTTTCAGCATTCTGACGCGCGACTTCTAAAGCTTCTTCACTTATATCAACTGCAATAAAACGCCAATTGGGTCTTTCAGCCAAAAGGGTGATGGCTATGCAACCACTTCCGGTCCCAATGTCAATTCCAAGTAATTTGCTGTCAATTGGATGTGATTTTAATATCAAATCCACCAATTCTTCGGTTTCCGGCCTTGGAATGAGGGTATGTTGGTTGACTTTAAAAACACGATTGTAAAAATAGGCCTGTTCTAAAATATGCTGAATGGGTTCGCCAAAATTTAAACGTTTTAAAATTTCCGACAGCTTCTCAAATGATATAGGGACAAAATCGAGCAACCATTGTGATATTGCCATTCTTTCATCGTCATTTAGAATGCCTGTTTGAACTTCGGCTTTTAAAAAGACTTTAATTTCTTGTTTATTTGTGAACAATTGCAATTCGTTTGGTGGTTCTGAAAACATTGAATTCGGGATGCAAGGCTTCAAATTTAAGGATATAATTTCCAGAACTTGGTAATAGAAGTGTATTTAAATTTAAGGGAATATTTGATTCTGCAGGTAGCGGAAAGGCCTGTAATATATTTTGAATGAAAGAGCCTTCAGCATTGTATAAATTTACATTAAAAATAAATCCCGCTTTTGGAAGGCTAACTCCAATAGGTATCAATAATGGTTCATTTGAGTGATGTAAAAATGTTTTATTAGGAAGCTTAAGCCACTGATTTTCATTTGTTTGTGATTCGCTAACAACAGAATTTTCCTTTCCGGGAGTGCCTCCAATCCCCATAATGGCTGATGTACTCCAACTTCTAGAGTCGTTTCCATTTATTTTGGGGGATAGTTTTTCCAAGGAATATCCTTGAGTTTCTTCCATCCAAGGTGAATGTATTTTGTCGTTAAATGTGACTTCATCTAAAATCGTTTTATGTTGATTTCTTAACCGAATTCGTCCGCCAGAACTTAATAAATTGGGAAATACATCTAACTGGACAAATTGATTTTCAGGACAATTAAAAAATTGGTTTTTGAGAGAGACCGAATGGCTCGAAAATGCCAACAATTCACCGGGTAAAATTACAGTTCTATCTTCATTTATACATGGTATGATATTTCGAATATTGCCGTCAGTATCTAATATTTCAAGATATATGTGTGAAAGTTTTATGGGTTTGTTTTGATTGTTAACCAATTCAACAAAATCTGTATTGCCTGAATAATTGTTGTACATGATTTCATTTAAAGATATTCCAACACTGTCTAATCCTGCCAATATGGTAAATGTATCCGTAATTGTTGAGCTGTCAGCGGAATAGCACTCTTTCAGTGAATATTGAGTGGAGGATGGATTCAAAGGAACCGAACAAAAGGCTTTTTTACCCCAGTTGTGGTAACAAACATGGTTTATGCCAGTCTTTAAATCTTTTAACAGGAATCGTGCGTTTTTAGTCAATAAATCGCTAAACAACAGATGTATTGTGTCGCTTATTTGATAATATTCAATGAGTGTATTTTTTTTGAAGGCACTGTTATTGGAATTTCGTTGTCCAGGGCTACCTCCGCTTTGATTGTTGCTAACCCAATTCCAAGAATGGTTGGTGAGACTGGCAAAATTTGTTTTTTCGAGAGAAATTCCCCCTTCACTCAATTCTGGATTATGTTGTTTTGAATTGTATGTCAATTCATCGATTGTTTGATTGTTTATACTAAGGATTTGTAAAGATCCATTGGCACTTGAAATGCTGGGAAACCGAGAAAGTCCAATCCAGTTTCCCTGTTTCTTTAAAGCGCTGTCGGAAATTGCTGATAAGGTGTAATAAGCGCCGGGGACAAGTATTTGATTTGGCAAAGCATAGGATTCTCCGTTATATTCAATGGATAATAAATTGGAAGTAAAATATTTGGAGCTGCGATTTAGGATTTCAATGTACTTTCCCTCAGGAATATAGCCCCAATTTGGATTGGCGTCAAACATAATTTCAGTAAAATACACATCTTGAAATAGGGGAGTATCCAAATAGATATAGGGAATTGCGACACTATCATGGGTTGCTTTATTTCCATTTTCATCTTCAATATTAAAAAGTTCAAGATTTAGAAATGTGTATTTTTTATTTTGGGGGATGATGATTTCTGCTGAACGTTCTAATGAATTGAATTTAACATCAGACACCTGCAAGTTGTTAATTTTAAACTGACTAACAAGTGGCGGTTTAATGTCTTCATTAAAATAGATTTTTATTTGGGTGTTGGATTGTTGTATTGCCCTCATTGATTTTGGGGGCAATGTATCCTTAAAGAATTCCGAAAAACTGATATTTGTTAATTCATGTTGTCCAATGGCGGTTTTGCCAAATTGAGTAATAGAAAAATAAGCATTTTTGTAATGTGATTGATTTGGGGGAAGGTTGAATTTTATTTTCCTTAGAGAATCCGTAGTTGCGTGTATTTCGATGGCTGCATTATAACCAAACCGCATATATCGAAAAATTAAGTTAGAACGTGAGATGTCGAATAGTTTTTCGGAACTGCTATAAATTACGCTGTCGTTTAGGGTGCAAATGAGTTGGTCTTTAGAATTGCCAATGCTTAGTGCTAAGCAATTATTCTGTGAATCACACAGACCCCAATTTACAGAATTTGATGAGGATAGATTTATGTGTACCTGAAACTGGAGGGTAAAAAGTAGATTTTTAGGAGGGTTTGGTGGTGAAAATTTAAGACCATAACTGTGTTTGGTTGTAGACAATGAATTGGAGATAATTTTACCTTGATTACGGATAAAATTTTGCGTGTCGCCTTGAATCCAATTGGGCCATTCTTGTTGTGTGACACTGTCGAAATAGGTGCTTTGCCCATATCCATTGTGGAAATTGCAAAATAGACTAAGGATACATGCGGTTTTTCCAATTAACGGGAACCCAAAATTGAGAAATGGCAATCCATAATATGAAGACCGGTTGAAATAAACTTGCTTTAAAAATTTGAATAAACGGTAATTCGTGCCCTGATTTTTTGGCGATTTTATGAAGGAAATAGGAATCCCCCAAAAGCTTAAAGAAAAAAATGAAGAGGCAAAGGACATACGCTTCAAGGAACAGTAAAGTGGTTAGACATCCCCCAAAAACTAAGAAAAAGAAAACCAAAACAATTTGCGAAAACTGCGTTTTTTTTGTTTGTTGTAAAGGGGATTTTTTAGCCCATCGAATGCGTTGATTGTATAATTCGCTATAAGTTTCGCATAAATGGGTGGTTACTTCTGCTTGTTTTGTGTTTGCAAACTGCACCCAATTGGCATTTTGAGCATAACATTTTTCTATAAAAAAAATATCGTCACCCCCTGCAATGTGTTGATTGTATTGAAATGGATTTAAATCTAAATAAATCTGTTTATAGAACATCATATTGGCACCATTTCCCATGGTTGGTTTGCCTTTTTTGAGTTGAAAAAAGCCAAGTGCTACCAAACTAATATTTTCAAGAAGTTGGTAGCTTCCAAAGAAATATGAGGGTTTATAAATAAAATTTACTGGACCTAAAACGAGTTTTGATTGGGTTGAAATCAGTTTGCTATAAAGTGTCGATAGCGAATGAACTGAAGGCTTACAATCGGCGTCGGTAGTATAAATAAGGGGCGAATTGGCCTCCATTATACCTGCATGTATGGCATTTTTCTTGGAAAATTGATCGTTGGAAAGGTGTATGATTTTGGCATTTAGAGAAGAATTCGATAAACATTCCTGCAAAATTAGAATGCTGTTGTCGGTGCTATGGTCATTTACAAATAAAATTTGACAAGGTTCTATTTCTATAGTATTCTCAAAATGTTGAACGAGCTTTTTTAGATGTTGTTCTTCATTTCGGAAGGGGATTATTATCGTTAAAGTGTTGGGAGGTAAAGTATTTAATTCAATGTTTTCAGAGTAATAGAAACGCGTAATTTTTATCCAGAACCATAGATAAATTAGCACTATACTTATGCCAATTCCTGCAATCCAAAAGGAAAAAATGGCATCCATTATTCATGGAGATTGTGGGCCTGTAATATTTTCCTTTCAATACTTGAAGTAGAATAGCCGGGCAAAAAATCGATGGTTTTAACTTCTCCACCGTTCGAAATAACCCATTCACTGCCAACAATATCTTCAATTTTATAATCGCTGCCTTTCACAAGAACTTTAGGTGTAATGCGTTCTATTAGCTGCTTAGGTGTATCTTGGTCGAAGAGAATCACGGCGTCTACAAAACCGAGGGCGGCAATAACGGAGCTGCGTGAAAATTCGTTTTGTAATGGACGTGCCGGTGATTTTTCGAGTCTTTTTACAGAATCGTCGCTGTTAATCCCAACAATTAAAAAATCTGCCAATTTGGAGGTCTCAAAAAGATATTGAATGTGTCCGGCATGTACAATGTCAAAACATCCATTGGTAAATACGATGCTTTTATTGGCGGCATGAATTCGCGATAATTGCAAATCAATATTCTCTTCGTTCCAAATTTTATGCGTTAGCGGGGATGTTTTCATCGTTTTTTTGCATTTCATAAAACAAGAGACCATAGCAGATTCCACCGACAACTACTTGCAGAAGTATGGAGAAAGCAATGGTAAATATACCAAAGCTTTCGGCATTGCTTTGATTCAGGTGATAGATTAAGGTCATTCCATAGGCAATGGGACCCCAAGCACCGGCGCCTCCGGGCACGGGAATGATTATGCCAATGGCCGAGAAAATAAGAATTCCCAAGGCATTTCCGGGGGTAAGATGTTGGGTGATTTCAAGGGATTCCAATTGAAAATATAAACTAAACCAATAACAAAACCAGATGAGAAGCGATAAGAATATAAACTTAATGGGATTTTTAATAAGGAAAATGGAATTCATTCCATTTAGTAATTTTTGCAAAAAGGATGCTTCGTTTTTAGGTTTTTTTACTTGATATTTTTTCCAAATCCACAGCAAAAAAATACCTATCGCAAGGCTTAAAACCACCCAAATTAGGTTGTTTTTTAGTGGAATAAGAACTTGTGTATTTACAAAACCGAACATTTCTTGAAACTGCAATAACAGACAAACCAAGAACATAAAAATAAGTGAGAATAAATCAATGATTCGTTCGGTGATAACGGTGCCTATGAGAATTTCCACTGGTGTTTTTTCGCTTTTAGCAGTCATGGCACAACGTACTACTTCACCCCCACGGGAAGTAGCGGTATTCACCAAATAACCAATCATCACGGAATAGAATGAACGGCGAACATTAAGTGTATATCCATTGGTTTGAGTTAGCATATTCCAACGATATGCCCGAATAAAGTGGGCCAAAATCATGGTGCAAGCGGCCAAAAGAATAAGAGGTAGGTAGGCATTTTTAACTGATTGCCAGGTATTATTCCAATCTATTTTATATCCAATGTATCCAAAAACAACAACCGCTAGGGTTATCATAATGAAACGTGAAAGATATTTTTTTATAGATTTCAAACTAAATTGTTCTTGGAATCAGGGAAAAGGTTGGTGGGTTTGTATTGTTTGGCTTCATTTATTTCTATTGAAATAAAGGTCATAATTATAAGATGATCTCCCACTTGTCCTTTTCTAGCTGCGGCCCCATTTAAGCCGATGATTCCGGTGCCTCTTTCGCCTTCAATGATATAGGTTTCAAATCGTTCACCGTTGTTGTTATTGACAATTAAGACCTTTTGATTTGGAATCATGCCTGCAGCATCCACCAAGTCCATGTCAATGGTAATACTACCCGTATAGTTAAGTTCTGTTTGGGTAATTTTTACGTTGTGTATTTTCGATTGGAGTACTTCAATGTACATTTCGTGCAAAGTTAAATTGATTTTATGTAAAACCCATCAAAATAACCTTTGCTTTGCTGTAATTTCGCAAACATGCAATTTACATCACAAATTGTTGAATCGGCGGTCGACTCGCTTTCATCTTTTCCCGGTATTGGGAAGAGAACCGCATTGCGTATGGTGATGCATTTGCTCAAGCGTCCTGAAATGGATGTTGCCAATATGGCACAGTCTATTTTAAAGTTAAAAACCGAATTGTTTTTGTGTGAAGAATGTGCAACGGTGAGTGACACAACACGTTGTAATATTTGTTCGGATGTTCATCGTCTGACTGATACAATCTGCATTGTAGAAGACTTTAGTGACTTGATGGCGATTGAATCAACTGGACAATATAAGGGTTTATACCATGTTTTGGGTGGATTGATATCGCCTATGGATGGCATTGGTCCCTCGGATTTAACCATTGAAAAATTGATTAATCGACTTGAAACTTCTGTTGTTAAAGAAGTAATTTTTGCATTAAGTGCAACGGTAGAGGGAGATACTACCATGTATTATCTGGCCAAACGGACACAACCATTTTCAATCACCACAAGTTCTATTGCGCGAGGAATTTCGGTGGGTGGTGAAATTGAGTTTGTTGATGAGTTAACGCTGGGTCGCAGCCTTGTTCAACGCACTTTATATACTTTACAATAAGACATGAATAAGCTATCTATTGTAATTGTTAACTATAATGTAAAATACTTTTTAGATCAGGTACTTACCTCTGTTGAGTCATCAATGAAGCAACTTTCAGTTGAGGTTTGGGTGGTGGACAATAACAGTGTTGACGGTAGTATGGAAATGGTTGCAGAGAAATTTCCTTGGGTTAAAACAATCATTAACAGAGAAAATTTGGGTTTTTCCAAAGCCAATAATCAGGCAATGGAGCTCAGCGATAGCGAATATATATTGTTGTTAAATCCGGATACAGTCTTGCAGGAAGATACATTGGTAAAATGTGTTGAATACATGGAATTAAACCAAGATGTAGGTGGTTTAGGTGTACGAATGATTGATGGTAAAGGGAATTTTTTACCTGAAAGCAAGCGTGGGTTGCCAACACCAAAGGTCGCGTTTTTTAAAATGACGGGATTGGCATCATTGTTTCCGAAATCTCACTATTTTGGAAGGTACCACATGAAATATTTGAGTGAGTTTGAAACCCATGAGGTTGAAGTACTTGCTGGCGCATTTATGATGTTGCGAAAATCGTGTTTAGACAAAATTGGTTTATTGGATGAGCAATTTTTCATGTATGGCGAAGACATAGATTTGAGCTACCGGATTTTAACTGGCGGATATAAAAATGTCTATTATTCCGATACAACCATCATCCACTATAAAGGAGAGAGCACAAAAAAGAAGTCGGTAAATTATGTGAAAGTATTTTACAATGCGATGATTTTGTTTGCCCAAAAGCATTATTCTCAAAGAATGGCTGGATGGTTTTCTTTTTGGATTCGGTTGGCCATTTATTTAAGGGCCACTTTGGCGATGGTATTTAGGGCGGCTTCTTCAATTTTGCTGCCTTTGGCAGATTTTATTGTGGTTTATTTGGGATATTATGGTATTGCAAAATATTGGGAGTTGTATCACAAATTTGTGCCGAATTTTTATCCAGATTCATATTATCTCCTTCATATACCAGTTTATGTGGGTGTAGCATTGGTTTCTATATTTATCAGCGGCGGTTATGATAAGCCACTAAATGGATACCGAATATTTAGGGGAGCCGCAGCGGGTAGTTTTTTGTTGTTTGCAGCTTACGGATTTTTATCAAAAGATTTGCAATTTTCGCGTGCAATATTGGCATTGGGTTCTGCGTGGGCAATTGGTTCTGTGTTTTTAATGCGTATTTTATTGGATGTTTTAAAGTTTAAAGGATTCAAGCTGATGGCAGACTCTGAAATGCGGGTTATCATTGTGGCCAAAGAGACTGAAGCACAGCGCATATCGTCGTTGTTAAATCGGAGTCAAGTGAATCATACCGTGTTGGGTTTTGTTCATCCAGCGGAAAAAAATTCAGATAATTTTATTGGGGGATTTCACCAATTGCCTGAAATTGTGGAAATTTACTCCGCGAATTTGGTAATATTTAGTGGGAAGGATGTGGCGGCATCTTCCATTATGAATACCATGTCGAGTTTTTCAAGCACCGAGGTACAATTGAAAATTGCTCCAGATAAAAGTGAATTTATCATTGGGTCAAATTCGAAGAATGACCCAGGGGAGCTTTTCACTGTTGAAATAAATTATGCATTGGCTGAGATTTACAATCAGAGAAGAAAAAGGATTTTCGACATTTTATGGAGTATTTTTATACTTGTTTTTTCTCCGGTATTTTTGGTTTTATGTTTTTTAAGGCCTTCAATTTTTAGATTATACAAACATGTTTTATCTGTTTTGGCAGGGAAAAAAACGTGGGTGAGTTATACAGGTTTAAAATCTTCTTATGTATTGCCAAAATTAAAACAGGGAGTAATTTACAGCAGTGGATTGTGGACCAATTCAAAGTTTGAGGGCGATGTAAATCATTTATATGCCAAAGAATATTCAGTGAGTAAAGACATACAAGTGATGTTTGGTTTCTTGGTTAATCGGAGACACAATGAAGTTTAAACAAGGCAGGTTAAATGCCTATGAGTTAAGGAAATTTATCAAAGTAATTTTGTTGCTTTTGGCGGTTTCTATTAGCATTATAACTTTATTGTTGTCGCAGCGATTGGTGAAAAAAATCGCAACAGAAGAATCTAAAAAGATGGAAATCTGGGCTGATTCAGAACGTATCCTTACAGATCCAGAAAGTCTAGGGGATTTGGGGTTTCACTTGAAAATTGTTCAAGCGAACACCACTATTCCGGCCATACTAGTGAGTGAAACAGGGAGAATTATCCAAACGATAAACTTGGATATAAATGAAAAAAAGCTGACGGATGAAGAGTTGGTTGAAAGGATTGAAGAATTCAGACAGGAAAATGACCCCATTGACATTCCAATAGATCAAGAAACGGTTTACCAAGTGTATTATGGCAAAAGTTCGGTACTCAAACAATTGGAGTATTACCCCTTTGTGGTTTTGGCAATTGTGGCCTTATTCATTGTGGTGAGTTATTTTGCTTTTTCTTATTCAACAAGAAGTGAACAAAACCAAGTTTGGGTTGGTCTTGCTAAGGAAACGGCCCACCAATTGGGTACCCCTATTTCCAGTTTAATGGGCTGGGTTGAATGTTTGGATATGGAGATTATTCCGGAAAATGCAGCCATGGAAATGCGCAAGGACATTGATCGATTGAAGATAATTACAGAAAGGTTTTCTAAAATTGGTTCAGAGCCAATATTGGAAGAACAAGAATTTAATACAGTGATTAATTCGTCATTGCAGTATATGAAATCAAGGGTCGGACAAGGTGTTGAATTTGATTGGAAATTATCCAATGAACCTGTTATGGTGAAGTTAAACGTGAATTTATTTAACTGGGTTATAGAAAATCTTGTTAAAAACAGTGTAGATGCAATGGATGGCAAGGGGAAACTAACATGTACTGTTTTTTATAAATCCGATAAAATCTTTTTTGACATAACGGACACAGGCAAGGGCATAAATAGAAACATTGCAAAAGATATTTTCAAACCTGGTTTTACTACAAAAAAGAGGGGATGGGGATTGGGATTGTCTTTGGCTAAGCGGATAGTTGAGGATTACCATCAAGGCCATATTTTCGTAAAAGAATCTACTGCTTATCAAAGAACAACCATTCGTATAACATTAAATGCAAAAGTTGGGAACGATTAGTATATTTGGAGAATGATACAAAGAATTCAAACATTGTACTTGGTGTTGGTATTTCTGTTAACCTTATTTTTGGTTTACAACAATCCAATTTATGCAGAATTAACGACTATTTCTGAATCAAAGACCATTACTACTCAAATGAAATTTTGGTCTCAAACAGTTGACAATTCCATATCGTTGTCGCCAGACGTCAGTTATAAATTTTTGAATTTAATACTCATATCAGTTGTAATAAGCCTCAGTATTTATTCCATTTTTTTATATAAAAGGAGAAAAAGACAATTAAAAATTGTGGTAACAGGCATTTTTACATCCATTCTTATTCTGATGATTTTTATTCTAGACTATTTAATGGTTTTGAGTTCTTGTGGAGAGGAACTTGTAGCAAATTCAATGAATTTGAATTTTAATTGGATGGTTGGTGTAGTTATATTGTTAATCCTAGCCTATCGAAGTATCTTGTCTGACGAGAAAAAATTGAAGGGTATAGATCGTTTACGGTAAGCAGAAAAGTTTAATCTTCTCCAAAAAATTCCACGAAATTGTTTTGCGTTTCCCACAATGTGATTTTGTGTAATTTTACTCCTTGCGGCAACTTATCAGAAATTCTGGCCCAAATTGCCACCGAAATATTTTCAATAGAAGGCATTTTGTCTTTCAACCAGCTTACATCTAAATTTAAGTTTTGATGGTCTAATTGATCAATAACCTCTTCTCTAATTATTATCTTTAATTTTTTCAAGTCCATAACTAGACCGGTATTTGGATCTGGTTGGCCCTTAACACAAACGTATAGATCAAAATTATGCCCATGGAAATGGGGGTTCGCGCATTTTCCAAAAAGGGCAAAATTTTCATCTGAGGTTAGGTTATTGTCCCACAATTGATGGGCTGCGTTAAAATGTTCTTTTCGGGTGATGTACAATAAGGGCATGGTTACAATGCAATTCGGCGGTTCTATAAATTAATACCAGGTTTTTAATTTCTCAATGGTGGTTTCAATGTCTGCAAGAGAATTGTATTTGCCAAAGCTAAAACGAACTGTATTTCTGTCACTATTTGGTCTAATGCAATTAATGACGTGACTTCCACCAACAGCACCACTGGAACAAGCACTGCCGCCGCTTACCGATATGCCAGCAATGTCCAAATTAAACAACAACATGTCGCCGGCATCACTTGGTGGGAAAGATGCACTTAACACGGTATATAAACTTGCGCCTTCTGGATCACCATTAAATTCAATTCCGGGAATTGACTCTTTTAGCCTGGTGAGCATGTGATTTTTGAGTTCTTGAATGTGTGATTTTTTATAATCTAAATCGCGGTAAGATATTTCTAAAGCGCGGGTTAGTCCAATAATTCCGTACACATTTTCTGTACCGCCACGCATTTCTCTTTCTTGAGAACCTCCGGTTATTTCGGGGGATATTTTATTTTTTTTATTGATGTAAATAAAGCCTATTCCTTTGGGACCGTTAAATTTATGAGCGGCGCCACAAATAAAGTCTACATAACCTTTGCTTAAATCAAAAGGGTAATGACCCATGGTTTGCACGGTATCACAATGGAATAGGGCTCCATGTTCGTGTGCCATATTGCCAATTGCTTCAATGTCTATTAAATTGCCTAGCTCATTGTTTGCATGCATTAAACTCACCAAAACATTTGTATTTTCCGCAAGAAGTGCCTCAAGGTGAATTAAATCAATGTGACCATTGGGCAGGATATTTACAAACTTTAGATCCACCTTGCCTTCTTCATGTAGAATTTCAGCGGTGTGTAAAACTGCATGGTGTTCAATTGGTGAAGTGATAATGCATTTTACACCTTGTTTTGCAACTGCTCCACGCATGGCAAGGTTGTCGGCTTCGGTTCCACCTGACGTGAAAAATATTTCAGATGAAGAACAGACCAATAATTTTGCAATTTTGCTGCGGCATTCCTCAATCATTCCCTTCACTTTTCTGCCATGTCCATGAGATGAACTGGGGTTTCCATAATGTTCAGCCATAGCAGGAATCATGGCTTCTAAAACTTCCGGATCCAATGGAGTTGTTGCGGCATTGTCTAAGTAAATTCTTTGACTTTCCATTTTAAATGTGGTTATTTTTTGTAATATATCCTAAGAATTTATAGCACAATTTGGCCATGGTAAATTCTGTGAGTATGTCGTTTTCTCTTGGGGCTATCTCTACAATATCGAAGCCCACAATTTTTCTTTTCTCAGAAACAGCGCGCAATAGTGCCAATCCTTGATTCCAAGTTAATCCGCCAGGTTCTGCTGTGCCCACTGCAGGGGCAACAGAAGGGTCAAAACCATCGGCATCAATGGTGACATATACAATGTCTCCGAGCTTGTCAATACAATCGTCAATCCATTGATTGTTTCCGTCTAACTGATGGGCATACCATGTATGAATATTCGGACTGTTTTTAATGAGTTCGGCTTCTTCTTTGCATTGAGCACGAATACCAACTTGCACAATATTTAACCCCATATCGTTTATTCGAGCCATAACACTTGCATGTGAGTAAGGGTTATCGTTGTACGATAACCTTAAATCTGAATGGGCGTCTATTTGAAGGATCGATATAGTTGGATATTTTTCTTTGAAAGCACGCATAAAACCATTGGTAACGGTATGTTCGGCACCTAAAGAAATTACAAACTTTCCGTGATTCAGTAATTCACGGGTTTGATTTGCAATAACAACCATTGCGGCTTCGTCGTGAATATCGGTAAAATCAATTTCGGGCAAAGTAGCAATGCCAACAGATTTATAGGTTTCTTGGTCTAATTCTTCATCGTAAAATTCCACATAATGACTAGCAGAAACCATGGCTGCCGGTCCTTTATCAGATCCTGCTAAATAACTAGATGTGTATTCGTAAGGTATTTGCTGAATCACCACTTTTGCATTTTCAAAAGTGCTTAACTCAACCTCTGGAATGGCTAAAAATCCTTCTTCGTTTGAAAGTACTTTAAACATAATTTATTTTACTCTTTCAACGTAGCTGCCTGATTTTGTATCGATGCGGATTTTCTCTCCGATATCTACAAACAATGGAACCATTACGGTTGCTCCAGTTTCTACGGTAGCAGGCTTTAGGGTATTGGTGGCAGTATCTCCTTTTACGCCTGGCTCGGTATATGTAACCAATAATATAACGTGTTGAGGGGCTTCGGCTGAAATAGGCGTTTCACTTTCAAATGCGATGACAACAGTATCACCTTCTTTCATGAATTTAGCACCTTCACCAAATAAATGTTTTGGGACTGGTATTTGATCATACGTTTCGTTGTCCATACAGATGTAGGAGGTTCCTTCTTCGAAAAGATATTGTAATTCATGGGTTTCAACACGAACAATATCAACATTTTCGCCACTTCTAAAGCGATTTTCTGCAAATTTTCCGTCTTTTACTCTTCGCATTTTTGCTTGATAAAATGCACGTAAATTTCCGGGAGTACGGTGTTGCCACTCTATTATTTGACACAATTCGCCGTTGTAGCGAATGAAATTACCTTGGGATACGTCTTGCGTTGTTGCCATAACGATGCAAAAATAATGAAAATGACTGAGAGCGTTACCTAGAATTGATTGAAGTTGTTAATTCTTGGGTTTCGAGGGATAAATTATCCAACCAAAAGGAGCATAAAACGGCGATTCATTGCTGGCGCTTAGTCAGGAATGTTATATTTAATGGGTTGAAAACGACCCTTATTCAATTGGAGAATTTTGTAAATTCTTTCTATTTAAACCCCCATTATTGGCATTATTTATATCCAAACAAACTTTTCCGTGTTATCTGCCACGTTTTAGTTTGAAACACTTTAAAACATCCCCCCGAAAACAAGAAGAAGATTTGCGATGTTGATATTTCAATTCATTCGCAAATTGTTGGTTGAATTTTGTTTAGGAATTGATTATACTTAAAAGGAAACATTCAAGAATTACCAATATTTTAGATAGATTCTATAAACGAAGAATTTAATTTTCTTTGTTTTTGTACTCTAAGATAATTCCATAGCGCCTTATAGATTTATTGATAAGATACTGTCTTCTGCGAGAAATTGGGTGATTGATGCCACAAGTTCGCGGACAAGGGAACATGGATGCAATGTTTACACACTGATTTTTTGAGAGATCATTAACAGGTTTTTTATAATAATAGGAAGCGGCTTCATCTATTCCAAATGCGCCCCTGCCCATTTCAATTACATTTAAATACACTTCCAAAATCCTTTCTTTGCCCCAAATCAATTCAATCCAAATGGTATAGTAGGTTTCAATGCCTTTTCTCAACCAACTTCGTCCCTCCCAGCAAAATACATTTTTAGCCGTTTGCTGACTAATGGTGCTGGCACCGTGCTTTTTTTTGCTTTTTTGATTGTGTTCAATGGCTTTTTCTATAGCCTTTAAATCAAAACCACTGTGTTCAAAAAAACGTTGGTCTTCGCCTGCAATGGCGGCTTTTTCGAAATGGTCTGGTATTTCTTCTAAATTTAACCAATCACCAGATTCACCGCGCAGATCGCGTTGAGAAAACTGGATAAGTGTATAGGGAGGATTAATCCATTTATAGGCGATTACCGGTATTAATGAAATTAGCCAAGCATATAACAAGTATTTAAAAAATTTTCGGACCATTGAATTATAGGTTCCAAAATTAGTTAAAACCCAGTAACTCCATTTACGGTTGTGTATTTTAATACCAAGTTTTTATCGGGATAAATTCTTTTAAATGCAGATTGTACCATAAGCGTAGATTCGTGAAACCCGCATAAAATGAGTTTTAGTTTTCCTTTATAAGTATTGATATCACCGATTGCATAGATTCCCGGGATGTTGGTGCTATAGTCTTCGGTATTTACTAAAATGGCGTTTTTGTCGATGTTTAATCCCCAATCGGCAATTGGTCCTAATTTCGGAGAAAGTCCAAACAATGGAAGAAAATAATCTGTTTCAATCCATTTTAGTTCATCAACCCCTTTGATTTTTGCACCCACAGCATTTACAATTGAATCTCCTTTGATTTCTGTAATTTCTGCATAAGTTAGCAGAGAAAGTTCTTCTCTTTCCGCCATGTCCATGATTTTCTGTACACTATCTAGGTGGCCTCTGAATTCACCAGAACGATGAACAAGTGTGACTTCACTGGCAATGTCTTTTAAATAAATTGTCCAATCGAGGGCACTGTCTCCACCACCTGCAATAACAACCTTTTTATTTCTATATTTTTCGGGATCGTGAATCATATAATCCACGCCTTTTTTCTCGAAATTGACCAAATTTGGAATGGGTGGCTTTCTAGGTTCAAATACACCCAAACCACCGGCTATGGCTATGTTTGGTGCTTTGTGTTGTAGTCCAGATTCTGTGGTTACAATGAAACCATTTTCATTGGTAGTTTCAATAGATATTGCTTTTTCGCCAAGGGTAAAACCAGGTTTAAATGGAGCAATTTGTTTCATCAAATTGTCTATTAAATCTCCTGCCAAAATTTCAGGAAAACCTGGAATGTCGTAGATGGGTTTTTTTGGGTAAATTTCTGTAAGTTGACCACCAACTTGTGGCAATACATCAATAATATGACAGCGTAATTTAAGTAAACCAGCCTCAAATACGGTAAATAATCCAACAGGTCCTGCACCAATAATGATGATATCTGATTCTATCATGTAGCAGCAAAATTAAACATAAAAACGGTGTTTTTTGTGACTTTGGGCACTTATTCATCAGTTAGGATAAGTCCTCTTTCCGTAACTTTATAATCGCGGTCTCCGACTTCGAGTATATCGCCAAGTTTGGCTGTTTTTAATTTATCGAGGACATCGTCGGTTTGCAAAATGCTGCCGCCGGTATTTTTGGCCAAAGTGTAATAATCAAATGGAATATTTCCATTAACATTTCCGCACAAAAGTATCGTAACAGGCTTGGTAACGTATTTAAGTAATACCAAGTCTTTAATGGGAGCACGGGCATCGGCAATGAGTAAAATTGAGTCGATATCAGGCCAACGTTTTAGCGTTGTAAGTATGGCTTCAATGTTGTTTTCGGGGATGTCACCGCCATCGCCATTTTCCATACATTTAATGAGTGTGCTGTAAATGGAGTCAAAGGAATTGGTTTTCGACAAATAAATTCCACCACTAGATCCGATTCTTTTTATGAGTTGAGGGGCTCCATTTCCATCATTAAAAAAAGCGTAATGGCCTTTTTCTCTCAGGATTTGATTGTATTTAAGGTAAGCCAAAACTTGGGCTGAAAAAGGAGCCATACTGCCAGTTACATCCGTTACTACGCCCCAGTTTCCAGTAAAGTTTTTATTCATCAATGCATCAAACTCGTTGGTGTTTTTGAGGATTTTTCCGTTGAAAATGCCAATTTTCTTTTTACGGGCTTTTACTTTTCTTTTGGGTATACTGTCGTAAACAACCCTCATTTCTTTTTCACGAAACCAGATTGAACTGCTGTTATATTTAATTCCTTTATCTCTTTTAGAACTTAGATTTGGCAGGTAATAGCCCGTTTCTTCGTAGCGTTTACGCTTGCGCCAAACTGTTTTTTCAGGAATTTCAATGATTGAATCACGGTAAGAGAGCAGAATTTTATTGATGAGGGCTTTGTCTGCTGAAAGCGTTTCTGCCGACACGGGTTCTTTGATGAAAATCACAAAGCCGTGAAACATTTTTTTGGCCTCTTTTTCGTTTTTGCCCTTGCGTTGTTCAAACACGCGCCATTCAATGTCTTTGGATTCAAAAAGTTGGGGCATAACTTCCTGCAAATTCTCAAATCGTTTCCGATTTAACATGGGCTGGTTAAAAGTATCTATTTGCCTGTATTTGGTATAAACCAAATGAATGCTTATAACTTTTTTGTTTTTTGGGATTTGAATGTTCTCAACCTTTATGGTAAACTTTGAAGAGGAGAAATCCATAGGCAAGAACAAGACATTTTCTTCCGGAGTTGTTGGGTGTTCGTCAATAGAAATGGGACGAATTTTCATTAGTTTATCAATTGAAATTGTTTGAGCAAAAGTTGAATTTACGCCAACACAGCAAAACATCCCCCAAAAGAGAAGAAACTGTATATGGTATTTAAATTCAATGATTTGGCTCATTTCAAGTCATAAAGAGTACTAACAGCGGGGGCTCTTTCGCAAATAAAACCTTCGGCGTAAGTAACGCCAGCAATGCGTCCAAATTCTCGAAAACGAGCATCTAAAAAATCAAAGAAATTTTTGGTGCTGATGGGTGTCTCAGGCTCTTTGCTATTGGGGTCGTAAAACTGACTGCTAAAGGCTTTTACAGTCTCCATTTTTACTTCAAATTCATCGGTAATGTCTATCACAAAATCTGGATGGATGTGGTGATCTTGAATGTAAAAATATACATTTTTTGGACGGTGCGCACTTTGGTTTACACCATTGTAAGTAGTTTGGACTTTAGGTAAACCGGACAAAAAACAAGCACGCTTTACCAATTCTGATGCACGTCCGTGGTCGGGATGGCGATCGGAAGGTGCGTTTGCCAAGACAATTTGGGGTTGAGTTTTGCGAATTTCGACAATAATTTTGTTTAAAGTAGTTTCATTTATTTCAAAATATCCATCGCCCAAATGGAGGTTTTCTCTATATTCGAGTCCCATGATTTCGGCACTTTTTTTGGCTTCGATTGCCCTTAACTCGGCCGATCCACGGGTTCCCAATTCACCTTGTGTTAAATCTACAATGCCCGTTTTTTTTCCAAGTTTTGCGTGTTTAATTAAGGTGCCGGAACAG
Organism: Chitinophaga pinensis; assembly: GCA_945860565.1. Classification (GTDB taxonomy): domain Bacteria; phylum Bacteroidota; class Bacteroidia; order NS11-12g; family UBA955; genus VMCP01. Next base: position 24,158 of record CAMAQS010000028.1, read on the forward strand.
GCCAATTCAATGTCGTCGGGATGAGCTGCAAAAGCCAATATGTCTAGTTTCATGAATTAATAGTGTATGCTGGCTGGAGGATTAAACAATACATTTTCTAGTGTGTGACCAACTGCTTTAAGTGTTTTTTTATCAATGTTGGTCATATCGTCTTTGTGGGTATGCCAATGTGGAGCAAAACCTACTTCGTCATTGTAATGAATGATGTCAATCATGGGGATTTTTGTTGCGGCATGAACATACATGTGGTCGTCAATAACCGCACCCGTTAGTTCAGTAAGGAAATAGCTGGAATATCCCAATTCTTGGGCCACCGTCCAAATGTGCGAAAGAGCAAAACTGCCCCAATCGTTGCTATTGCCTTCCCACAGGAATTTTGCATTTGCGCCGCCAACCATATCTAACAAAACGCCAAAATGGGCTTTGTAATTTGAAACATGTAAGTTTTTACCCCAATATTGACTGCCCAAACAATACGAATCATCTACTTCCGACTTGCCATAATCTTCTGAATCAAAGAAGAAAATATCTATACCAATGTCATTCGGTAAGGAGTTAGACTTTAACATTCTGGCCAATTCCATGAGAATACCAACACCACTGGCACCGTCGTTGGCCCCCAAAATGGGCTTTTCGGTGTCTTTGTCATCTTGGTCAGCCCAAGGTCTAGAATCCCAATGTGAAGCGAGCATGATTCTTTTG
>CAMAQS010000029.1 GCA_945860565.1 Chitinophaga pinensis
GTATGGGAGCAGTTGCTAAATTTACATTTGTCCATATAAGTTCTAAATTCTGGAAAATAATGAGGGATTTCATGCGGGGCAATATCAACAACTCCAAAATCTCTAATTCCAGGCGCATCAATAATTTGTGTATGGTCGATTGTGGTAAACATTTCGGCGAAGGTTGTCGTATGTTTTCCTTTAGAATGTGAGTTTGAAATTGCTCCTACTTTTGCTTTGAAATTGGGATAAAGTGCATTTAAGATTGTTGATTTACCTACTCCTGAGTGTCCAATTAATAGAATACGTTTGCCTTTAGTTGCTAATTTAAGTATCTCTAAACTATTTGCATCCAAAGCGGATCCATAAATTATAGTGACTTCTGCATTGTTGTAAATAGATGAAATTTCTTGTAAAAAAGTGTCAAATGAATCTCCAAGTAAATCAACTTTATTAAGAAAAAGAATAGCGGGCACATGAAAAGCCTGGCAACATAAAAGAAATCGATCTATAAAACCCAAAGAAGTTCGAGGTGCAATAAGACTTGCCACCAATACAGCAGCATCGAGATTCGTAGCGAGAATTTGCCGTTTAGAAGATAGTTTATTGGCCTTGCGAATAATCCAATTATTTCTTGGATAAATTTTGGTAATGGTGGCTGTTGAATTATAATTGATGTCTAACTTTAACTCAACCCTATCACCAACAGCAACTGGATTGCTGGTATCTAAATTTTGTAAACGAAGTTTACCTGGTGTGCGCGCGCTTATAATTTCATTTGAATCGGTTAGGGCTGTATACCAGCTTCCAGTGGATTTAATGATAGTGGCATCCATTAAAATAATTCTTCACAAATTGTTCTTGTTTGGTCCGGTTTCCCCATTGTATAGAAATGCAAAACAGGCGCTTGAATTTCATATGACATTAGTCCTTTACATTGATTGATTGCCCATTCCACACCAACTTTTTGTACATCTTTGTCTGAATTGCAAAGTTCTATTTCATTGACTAGATCTTCAGGTAAGTCAATATTGAATATTTTTGGCAAAATATGTAATTGTTTTTTAGAGGAAATTGGTTTAATCCCAGGAATTATGGGCACATTAATTCCATTTTCACGACACTTTTTCACAAAATGGAAATAATTATTATTATCAAAAAACATTTGGGTAACTAAAAATTCAGCACCCGCTTCAACTTTACGTTTTAAATATTTTAAATCGCTTTGCAAATTAGGAGCGTCTACGTGTTTCTCTGGATAACAAGCTGCGCCGATACAAAATTTTGATTCAATGCCTTGTGTTAGTTCCTCGTCTAGATAAACTCCGGAATTCATGTTTTTTACCTGGTGAATTAATTCCAATGCGTTTTTATTTCCGCCTAATTCTGGTTCAAAATGTATATCTCCTTTTCTCGGATCGCCTCTTAAAGCAAGAACATTATCTATCCCCAAGAAGTTTAATTCAATCAAAGCAGTTTCTGTATCGTCTTTTGTAAAACCACCACAAATTATATGGGGAATTGCATCAATATGATATTTGTTTTGAATTGCAGCGCAAATGGCAACAGTACCTGGTCTTTTTCGGGTAGATATTCTATCAAAACCACCATCGGTGCGTTTTTTTAAGACAAAATCCTCACGGTGATAGGTGACATCTATATAAGATGGATTAAATTCCATAAGGGGATCCATGCTATTGTAAATGCTCTGAATGCCATTCCCTTTAAGTGGAGGTAAAATCTCAAAAGAGAATAATGTTTTTTTTCTATTTGATATGTGATCGACTAGCTTCATTATTTAGAATTCTAAATCTTTTACGATTTTCTCAGTTCCTCTTAGATAGGTAACTGTTGTTTTTTCTCCTTTGTTAAACTTAGAAAGCGCAGACATATAGTCTTGCATATCATTAATTTGATGCTCACCTATTTGAATCACGATGTCATTTTTTAACATCCCTGCTTTTTCAGCTGCTTTTCCGGGCGTTGCACCGTCTATTCTAACCCCTTTGCCTGAAAAAGAATAATCGGGCATAACGCCAAGTGTTACTTTAAATCTGGTTTTCCCTGGTGAAATATCTTTGGTTTTGGTGAATTTCAACTTTTTGCATTTGGTTTTTTTAATGGTAGTTTTTATGATTTCTAAGCTATTAACCATACCTGTGTAGTTAATTTTGTATTCATCATCATCGGGTGTATGGTAGTCACGGTGTTGTCCTGAAAAAAAATGCAATACTGGAATGTTTTCTAAATAAAAACTCGCATGGTCAGAAGGGCCTAAACCACTTTCTGTGGTGACAACTTTTAATTGTGTTGTATCCAATTCGTATTTTTTCACAATTTCCGTCCAAATTGGAGAAGTTCCAACTCCATTAATAGAAAGTGTTTTATTTGTTGAATCAATTCTTCCTAACATGTCAATATTGATGACATAGTTGACTTTTTTCATTTTGATTAAAGGATTTTGGGTAAAGAATTTCGAGCCCAAAAGTCCCAGTTCTTCACCGCTAAAGGCAATAAATAGGTAATTGTTTTTTCTATATTTCCAGCCTTTTAACTTTCTTGATAATTCAAGCATGGCAGCAACACCCGAAGCGTTATCGTCGGCTCCATTGTGAATAGCCTGTGGTCCGGTATATCGGCTATTTTCAAATTCATTGTATCCAATGTGGTCGTGATGAGCACAAATTATTACGGTTTTTCTTCTGTGATTGTTTTTAAAAGCAATTACGTTGTGACCGATGGATTGGGGTGAAACTACTTTGCTGACCATCTTAATTTTTAATCCTTTTGGAATACCTGTGTTGGCTTTAAAATAGAAAACAGGGATATCTAATGGCGTAATGCCTCGGTCTAATTTTCCAGATGGAGAATCATCCGTTTTTTTATTTCTAATAAAAATAATGCCTGCAGCCCCTCGTTTTACTGCTTCTTTCACTTTAGTGCTAATGTCGGAGTAATCGGATAGTTCACTGTGAGGATTTTCTTCTACACCAAAAAAACCGAGTCTAATCACAACAATTTTAGCTTTAATATCCACCCCTTCATAATCGTTTTTGCCAAATTTTTCTGCGACAATTCCATACCCAACATCAATGGCCTCAGCGAAGGCACTGTCATAGTTTGTAGTATGAGATAGAGGGTAAAAATCTTCAAAGAGCGTGAAATATTTTGGTGGCATATTGTTGTCCACTGAAAATAAACCAAGCTTGCAATTTTCATCGGCGATTCTCATTTGGGTCATAGAAAATTCTTGAAACCCATTTTTCCCTAACAATTTTAATTTGTTCTTTTTGAATTCTTGAGCAATATAGTTTGCACTCGCTACTTCGCCAGGTGATCCTGTTTGTCTGCCTTTTAGTTCGTCTGAAGCTAAAAATTGGATGTCCTTTTTTAAACGTCCGATAATTTCATCTTTTTCGTTGGTTTTTTGTGCGTTTAAACTAACGAAATTGAAGATAGTCGACAGGCAAAGAATCAATTTGACCTTAGTAAGAAGAGTATATTTCATAAATTGATTTAATTAAAATGATGCTGGAAAGCAATGCAAAGATAACTCGAATAAAAATAGAAGGTGTTTTTGGCGCAATTTTTTGTCCTAAAGATGAGAAAATTATGACGCCCAATGCCATTGGAAGAAAATATGGCCAAGTTATATATCCAGTTTGAAATATATTGCTATTACTTACTTGTAAAATTGTAAAATTAGGATTTGCTATATACGATAATAATGGCAAAAAGGATAAGATTGGAACAACGCTTAGGGATAGCGCTGTAGATTCTCTAATATTTAGTTTTAATATCATTCGAAATAAAGGAACCATTATTATGCCACCACCCAAACCGCTTAGAGATACAACCGCACCTGCTAAAATACCAACAAATACTTTAAGAAAGGATTTGTTTTGATGAGTTGATGCAATAATATTTTCTTCATTCTTTAAATCTTTTTTAAAAATCATGTTTAAAATAGACAAAATTAAAAATAGGAGAAAAACCCATTGGAATCTATCGTGATTGTACCAATTTGAATGTTGAATACCAATGCTCATCAATGCCGCTGAAATGGCGCCTGGAATTCCAATCATCAAACTTTTTTTAGGTTGATAAATTTTCATACGCATTTGTCGGTATATACCTGAAACACCTGAAATGAAAACGAGTGCAATGGAATTAGCGAGCGTGTATCTAACAATTTCTTCGTTGTTTAAATTAAATAAGTGACTAAAAATGTAAGTCAATATGGGAATAAAGATTAATCCTCCACCAACACCTAAAAGCCCAGCTAAGAATCCACCTAAACATCCGGCAAAAAAGAGCAACAGAACCAATATGTTCATTTAGAATTCGAAAGATTCATTTCTTGGGGATTTTTAAAAGCCATTAAGCATCTTTTAATTTCTGGATCAATGGTTAACATTACATTATGGTATTCTTTGGGAATTAGGATTCTGTATAAGATTGCTTTTTTTAATTCATAGAGTATTTCATTTTTGTGTTTAGTCAAAAGGGCATTAAATTCCTGTTGAGTTTTATCATTATTAGGGATTATCAACTGCTTTTTTATCCAAAAGGAATCGGCCCCTAAATTTTTCATTGCTCTTTGCCAAATTATTTGTAGGTTTTCGGGCCCTTTTTTTAATAAAAATACTTTGTAATTTTCGAACAATTCATTGGATTTTGTTTCAATACCAACTGGAGATAATTGAGATTGGTTATCGTTAAAGTAGAGATTTGCCCAATCAAATAGAAGAAATTCTTTATCCATCCATTCAATAAATTGCAATCCTTGGAATTTATTTATTTTTATGTCGGGATCAATACCCCCTCCGTCAAAAACGGTACGTCCAATTAGTGTTTTGAAGGATCTCTTTTGGTCATTGGTTTTAATGGTTGCTTTTCCATTTAAATCTTTTTTATCATAATTTAGTCTTTGGATACAACGACCACTAGGTGTGTAATATCGGGCCGTTGTAATTTTCATTTGAGTTCGATAAGGAAGGTTTGAATAATTTTGAACAAGTCCTTTTCCAAAGCTATTTTGACCAATAATTACTGCCCTATCTAAATCTTGTAAACTGCCACTAACCACTTCAGAAGCTGAAGCTGATTTGTCGTTGATGAGAACTATAAGTGGTAAATTTGGAGCGATTGCTGGGGCTGTAGTTTTCCAGTTTTTCGGTCCTTGGTTTCCATCGCCTTTAAGAGAAACGACCAATTTGTTTTCTCCAACAAAAAGGCCCACAATGTCTACTGCTTCATTTAATAAGCCACCCCCATTGTCTCTTAAATCAAGAATTAAACCCTTTAAATTTCCGGAGTTTTCCATTTTTTTAAGTTCACTTTCTATGGCTTTCGAACAATTTCTACCAAACTCATCTAATTTTATGTACCCAATTTCGGAGTTCACAAAACCGGCAAAAGGGACATCGTTGGATTTAATTGATGCGCGTGTAATTGTTTTTACCAAGGTTTCAGAATTGCGTTTAACGGTAATTTGAAAGGTTGAATTTGGGGCACCACGGAAGAATTGCATGAGCTCATCGGATTGTAAATTTTCAATATTAGTTTCATCTATTTTCAGCAAGACATCCCCCAAAGCAATACCTCCTTTATCAAAGCCATATCCTTTTATTATATCTGTAACTATATGTTTTCCATTCCTTGAAGTGACCCTGCAGCCAACACCACCATATTCTCCTTGTCTTTCAATTAGTGACTCTTCGGCTTGATATTCACTAAAAAAAACGGTGTAAGGATCTAGTGAATTGAGCATTGATTTTATTGCCGTGTTGATTAACTGTCCGGGGGGGACATCATCTACATATTTTTCTCCAACTTCTTTATATACAGCAGAAAATATTTCTAAGTTTTTGGAAAATTCAAATAAGTCCTGTGAAAGTTTCGCTCCAGTACTAAGAAAAAAGGCAGCAAAACAAAGTAGGAGCCATTTAGGAATCTTAAGTGTCATACTTCAAAATTAGACAATCGATACTAATTTGTTCAATTTGCTAAATATAATCGATGAATTTTCCGGTAATTCAGACTTGAACATTAATTTTGTATTATGGACGAAACTATATCTTTCCAAGGAAAATTTGCTCATTGGGTCTATGAACAAGTCATTAGGATGGGTGTGTCTGAGGAGTCGGCTTTATTAGTAAAGCTCGGATTGTTGATATCTACCTTAATTCTAATTGCAGTAATAATAGATTGGATATCGAGAAAGGCCATATTGATATTGGTAAAGAAATATGCCAAAAGGGCTAATCACCCGTTTTTAGATATTCTCGTAGAAAAGAAGACGTTTAAATTTCTTGGGCACATAATACCTTTGGTTTTTATCAATTTTTTGTTGGGAACGGTGCTTTACGATTTCAAAGAATATATATTACCCATGGAGCGGTTTATGGGTATTTTGATGATAATTGCTGTTCATCAATTTCTGAAATCTGTTTTGCAAGTTTTAAAGGTTGTTTTACTAGAAGTAGAAGCACTAAAAGACAAACCGATTGCATCTTTTATCCAAGTAGGTGGTATTATAATATCATTACTGGGTTTGTTATTTGGGATTTCTGTTATTTCAGGAAAGTCGATTTTGAGTCTTGTCACTGCAGTTGGCGCAATGAGTGCGGTTTTAATATTGGTTTTTAAGGATGTTTTGTCTGGATTGGCTGCGTCAATTCGAATTTCGACAAATGATATGCTTAGGGTAGGTGATTGGGTAGAGTTTTCAAAATACGGTGCTGATGGACATGTATTAGACATTAATTTATCAACTGTAAAAATTCAAAATTTTGATCATACTATAACCACAATACCCACAACTGCTTTTACAACAGACTCCTTTAAAAATTGGCGTGGAATGGAGGATTCAGAGGGGAGAAGAATTAAGAGAGCGGTAAGCATTAAACTCAGTAGCGTCCATTTTTGTGACGATAAAATGCTCGAAAAGTTTAGATCGAACCCTTTATTGAAGGAATATATCCATAAAAAAGTCATTGAAATAAATCAGTATAATTCAAATATTGAGAAAAATGGCAATGGCATCCGCCGACAATTAACGAATTTGGGTTTGTTCAGGGTTTATTTAAAGAATTATTTAGAAATAAATGGGAACATTAACAAGGATTTATCGGTTGTTGTAAGGCAATTGTCGCCTTCAGATAAAGGTGTGCCAATAGAGATTTATTGTTTTTGTGCAGAAAAGAGCTGGGTAACATACGAAGAAATACAATCGGATATTTTTGATCATTTATTCGCTTCTGTTTCTGCTTTTGGACTGGAGATTTTTGAAAGTCCAAGCGAACATGTATTGGAACTTCATGGATTGAAAGAAGATTGATAAATATTCAGATTCAAAATTCGCTCATTTCTTGCTAATGTTATAGAAATGTAGTATTTTGTTCACACAATAAAATGTTGTATGTACAAAAGAAGTTTAATCCTTAAATTTGTTATTCTTATGAAAATGTTAAATCCCCTGAACTTGACCAAAACGTTATTCTTATTGTTTTGTTTAACAGCATCAACAAGTGTGTTTTCACAGATGTCTGGAAATTATACAATTGGCGGCAGTACTGGCGGCTCTAATTTTGGAACATGGGCAGATTTTGCTAAAGAATTTAACTCTAAAGGCGTTTCAGGAAAGGTCAATGTGACTGTTTTGACGGATGCATCAACCAGCACTAAAATTGAGCTCACCCAAAATAGTAGCAACCCAACAACACGATTAAATCCACTGATTATTAATGGAAACAATAAAACTCTAACTGGGAATAATCGTTTTGAAGTCATTTCATTTAATGGTGCTGACTTTGTTGAAATTAAACATTTAAAAATTGAGAATACATCGACAAATGTTAATTTATTAGGAATTCGGTTGTATAACGGAGCAGATAGTAATAAAATCGACAGTTGTATTGTTGATTTTACTAAATTAACTTCATTTGGTGCTTCTGGTGGGGCCTACATTGCATTTGCCGCAGTAGATTCTATTATTTCTCGATCTAGTTCGGTGCATAATGGAATTGGGAATCTTATACGGGCCTGTACATTTTCTACGAGTACAAAAAAGTCGCCTGGGCCAAAATATGCAGTAATGGATCAACAGGGGTCCAGCGTCTATCAAAAAACATCTACACACAATACTTTTATTAACAATAAGATAAGTAATTTTTATAGTTATGCTTTTTATTTTAAAAACGTTAATGGAGAGCAATGTTTAAACAATCAAATTTCTCGCTCCGACGCAGCTTCACAGGACGATATTGACACAAGTTTGATAGTCATCTTTGCTGAAGGAGCAGTTTCAACAAATCGATCGTTTTCTATAAGTGGCAATAAGATTTCAGATTTGCCATTTAAAGGTGCAAATCCATCTTCAACATTGAATTATTTATCAACAATATATGGGGTAAAAGCAATAGAAGTTAATGGTTCAACAAAATATTTTGCTCAAATTTCTCAAAATGAAATGACCCGAATAGCATATTATTTTGATTTTTATGGTGTGAATACTGAAAATGGTGAATTGACAGAAATAATTGGGAATAAAATTACAAAAATTCAAGGCAATGGCGGATACGCAAATGCTATTTATGTCAACAGCGGCTATGATTATAAAATTAATGAAAATCAGATCAGGGGTTGTGATTTCGGTAAAGGAAATGGCGGAAATGCTGTATTAATATATCTTTATGATGTAGGTAGTGTAAATTGGAATAATAATGAAGTTTCTGGGAATATTTTAGATTCGAATTTTTCAGGAGAGTCTTTATTTGCAATGCCTATTTATTACAATGGAAATTGGATAATTTCAAGAAACCAAGTTACAAATAATTTTACTGTTGGATCCTCTTCATATATAGTAGGAATTCAGTTGGTTTACCTATATAATTCTAAAATATTTTCAAATATTATAGCTGGAAACTATGGGGTTTCAGAAACATATAATATGTTTGTATTAAATTATAATACATCATATAGCACTGATATTTATCAAAATACAATTTATGACAGAGATGGAAACAATTCAAGTCACGTAAGTTACATGGTTTATTTAGAGGACGATTCAAAAGTTTCATTTGTAGGAAATATTTTGGATGGGGAAGGTGCAGGTACGGCATTTGTGGCTTACTTAAGTACGTTTTCAACACTTGGCGATGTTTCGTCGAACTCCTTTCAAACCAAGTATGGATCTGAGTATTGGGCTATAGAAACGAGTTCTGCGAGCGATTTTGCTGGTTGGGTTTCCTCTTCCTCAGCAATTGGGCAAGGAAATATTCAAGCCAAATCGAAATTTGTAAATGTAAGTACTTTAGATTTTAAATCTGGACAATATAAGAACCAAAACAATGTTAGAGGAAATACTATTGCACTTTTAGATCTTTATGGAAAAAAGAGAAATACTAAGTTTTCTGATAGGGGAGCTATTGAAGACAGCTTAAACATCGAATTGCGTAGTTCCAATTTGAATTTTTCAGATACCGTATGCTCAGGGGCAACTCAATCGGTGAGTGTAATTATTAAAAATCATTACATAGATACCATCACTGATATTTCAATGACAATTGAATTGCCAAACAATCAAATTACAGAAAAATTCAAATTGAGTGTGCCCCCAGGTGATACGGCCAAACTTGTCTTTAAACAGGCTCTTACCTTAAGTAAATGGGGAAATAATACAATTAAAATTTATTTTGATCAATCCAATGACTATAGTTTAGATGATAGTTTGTTTTATAAAGCTTATGTAAAAACTTCGCCTGGAGGCTCAAGGATTACAGGGGAAGATCCAACTATTGGATTAAACAAGCCGATTTATGGTCAATACAAGTTCGATGTTACAGTTAGAAGTCTAGAAGCAAAATACGACCTAACTGCCCCACGCGGATTCACAAATAACGATTACGGAAATAGTAAGAAATGGATAGCCAGTACAACTGCAAAAACTGCAAGTGGGCGCTCTATTACCGGAAGTGTGGTTACAGTTCCTTCAGGAAGTACTAACTTGAAGTGGAAATTTGTTACGACTGATTCTACACTTGATGATTCGTTTATTACTTTGAATTTAACCATCATGAATAAAGTAACTGGGTGCGATACTCTCATACAGAAAATCATTTATATAAACCCTACTCCGAAGGTTGAATTTAGTGTCCCAGTTAGATTATGTACAAATGATACAATGAAATTCATTAATCAAACAAAATTGAAACACAATACGCATTTCTTTACAAATACTTGGAGATATGGCTCTGGAAATACGAGTGATACTTCAATTGATGTGGATGGACAGTTTATTTATACGACGGCAAAAAATTACAACTTAGAATTATTGGTTACAACTTTGCCTTATCCGTTTTATTTCTCAAAAACTAAGGTATTATTAATTACAGAAACTCCTAAGGCTTCTTTTACACGGAGCAGTGGTTGTGAAGGTCAATATGTTGATTTTAAAAACTCTACAAATATTACAACTTCAACAATGACATGGAATTTCGGAAACGGAAGAAAGGATACTGTTATTGCAAATACCCAATTTAAATATTTATATTCAAAAACAGGAAATTACAACGTTTTGTTAAAAGCGGACAATAAGGGTTGTATTTCGGAACAAACATTAAAAGTAGCGATATTTGAACAACCCAAGGCCGATTTTACTGTGGCCGGTGGAAATTGTGCAGGTTCAGAATTTCAATTTAATTCCACCACAAAAATGACTACAAGTTTGTTTGGTGTAAGATGGGATTTTAATGAAACTGGGGTTGTAAGTACTTTGAGATCTGCTAAATATGCTTTTTCATCTGCAGGCTCTAAAACAGTTAAACTCGTTGTGAATTCCGAGTTTGGTTGTATAGATTCAATAGAAAAGAAAGTAACCGTTTTGGCCGCACCCTCCGCAAAGTTCACTGCGAATAAATATTGTTTTTTAAGTTCAACTTTCCTTCAAAATACAACAGGTAACTCTTTAGGAACAATAAAATCGGTTTCATGGTTATTAGATAGCAAAGAAGTTTCTACCCAAGACACTCTTAGTTTAATTTGGAGCCAAACAGGAACGTATAAAATAAAATTATTGGTAACTTTAGACAATGGTTGTATAGGCATGTCGGAAGAAACGGTAAATGTTAAGGACGAAGTAAAGCCAGACTTTATATTTATGGACAAATGTTCTGGAGATAGTGTAAATTTCGAAAATAAAACAATCTATAATGGCAACGATTCTATTTATTACAACTGGAATTTTGGGAATAACGAAGATCTTTACACTAAGGATGCAACCTATGTATATTCAGCATTAAACACCACCGTTTACAATGTCACTTTAACTTCAATATTAAAAAATGGATGCTCATCGGAGTTGGTAAAACAAGTGAATATTTTTGAATTGCCTAAAACTTGTGATTTTGAATTTGTACCAGACTATGCTACCCATTTTTATGGAGCAAAATTTGAGCCCAAAGACAATAATGGGAATATTGGTGGCAAAGACAATACAAATTATCAATGGATTATAACTGGTGTTGGCAACAAAACTTCATCAGGAACCAATGCAAGTGTTGTATTTGAATTACCAACAGACGGCACATATAACGCAAATATGATAGCAACTACCGATGATAATGGTTGTAAATGTGAAAAAGTAAAGTCTATTGTAATGAATCGTGCGGAGATAAGCAATCCATATAGTTCATTGGTTAAGGCCTATCCAAATCCTTCTTCATCAGGAAGCATTACTTTTGAAGCCACGGATTACGCCGTTATTTCTGAGTTTAAATTATTGAATGGTGTAGGTCAAAATGTGTTATTACCAACAGTATTAGCTGGACCAAATAAAATACAGTTAAATACATCAAAATTAAGCCCAGGAGTATATCACGCTTCCATGTTAATGAATGGGAAATCAATAAGTATTCAAATATTGATTTCAAATATTTATTAATGTTGAATTTACTTTAATTTGTGAAAATGAGTTGTAGTAAATCGGGTTTTCGAAGGGCAGTTTTGGGATTGACTTATTTAACGGTGAGTTGGGTTAAATTGGGTGCACAACAACAAGCTGCAGCTAAAAAGGACTCTGCTTTTAAAATGCCTGAATGGATTCAAAACTTGGTGAATGACACAGGCAGTGCTGCGAAACCACGGTTTTTAGTTTATCCAACTATTGGATATTCACCAGAAACAAAATGGGAATTTGGGATGAGCGCATTGGTTGTTTTCCATTATAAAAACGATACTTCCTTGCGATTAAGTGAAATTAGTGCATTTGGATTTTATACTCAATTGAAACAACTTGGATTGTGGATGGATCATGCAATTTATGGTAAAGACAATAAATATTTGGCTTTGGGCAAAATCCGATTGCAAAACTATCCCTTAAAATATTACGGGATTGGAGCAAATACCCCTCACGACCCCGTTGCTGTTGTTCCGGCAAATTATTACAGTGTTCGAGAAAGGTTGGTATATCGATTAGGTAAAAATTTGTTCACGGGTTTGGAATTAGATTATCAACAACTGAGCAAGCCTAGTTTTGACTGGATTGAAACTTCTGTTTCTGAAAGAAAGCTACCTTTGGGTTCAAATGGTAGCAGAAATTTGGGAATAGGTTGGGGTGTTTTGTGGGATAACAGACACAACGTGATGAATACACGTGACGGATATTTGGCGGAAATTGCGTTTTTGCACTACGGTGGATTGTTTGCCGAATCCTTTCCAATGAATTCTATAATTATCGACGGAAGATATTTTCTTCCTACCACCAAAAATCAAGTTTTAGCTTTACAATTGTTTGGTCAATTTTCAGATGGCAACGTACCCTTTAATCAGATGAGTATGATGGGTGGAGAAATGATGATGCGCGGCTATTATTTTGGGCGATATAGGGATAAACAATACTTAGCAGCACAAGCAGAGTATAGGTTTTTGCCATTTAATTTCAGTAAACGTTTGGGCGGAGCTGTTTTTGGGGGATTAGGATCGGTGTCTAGCACATTTCCTACCGAGAATTGGAAATGGTCTGCTGGAGGTGGATTAAGGTATCTTTTGTTTCCGAAAAAGGATATTTTCACGCGGTTTGACGTTGGATTTCAGCCAGATGGATATGGAATATACTTTTATATTGGAGAAGCATTTTAAGTCTCTAAACCAACGATATGGAAAACTCTATCTACTTTAATCTTTCTTATTTTGACTTTTTCGTTGAACTCAGTTTAAATAACCAAAAGTCCTGGTTTGATGTAAATAAAAAACGCTATGAGACAGATGTAAAAGCGCCATTTGAGTTGTTTATATCTGACTTGATTTTGAAAATGGCAGAAGTCAGTTCAGACTTTAGGGACTTATCCGCAAAAGACTGCATTTTCAGAATTTATAAAGACGTTCGATTTTCGAAGGATAAAACTCCATATAAATCCCATTGCTCTGCTTCTATTCATAAAGGTGGGAAGAAATCAATGACCGCTGGAGGTGTTTACATAGAAATAGGAGCTGAAAAATGTGCCATTTATAGCGGTGTTTACATGCCCGAAAAAGATGATTTATTGCGTATTCGTGAAAGAATATACGTAAATATGGATGCATTCAATGAAGCCATTCTCGATAAAGACTTCAAGCACTATTTTGGAGAGGTTAGAGGCGAAAAAAACAAAAGAATTGACAACTATTTTTTGGATAAATCGCAAGTTCAACCCTTGTTGTTTAACAAACAATATTATGTAATGCACGAATTTGAAGCCGAAAAATGTCTAACTGAAGATTTTTTGGATTATGTGGTAAATGTTTGGAAATCCACCTTTAAGTTTAACCGTGTTTTGGCCGGAATTTAATCCGTAATCCGCATAATATGATATAATGTTTCTTCTTATTCTATTGAATTAAGTGTTTTAAGTATTTTAATTTGGTTTCTGTGTGAATTGAGTGCTTCTTACTCTGGAATGTTGAATACTTTGGTTTTTTGGGCCTCCTGGTGAAGTCCTAATGTTGGCCTAATATTCAATTCTATATATATAATAAGTTTGGTTAACATTCACAGGATTTAGCCAAACCATGGTTTTATCTAAATAACTAGATTCAATCTGCTTTTCGAATACTAAATTCTTTACTTGGTCTTTTACCCGTTGTACTCGAATGTCAAGATCTTTGGGTTCCGCAAACACAACATGCGAGGGTTTGGGTGATTGCGATGAATTAATGGCTTCAAATAGTTCTTTGGCACTGTGTTCTTGGGTAACTAAGTAAGTTTCGTTCCACACCCCATGATAGAATCGTGGCATTAGAACAGAACCCCACATTTGTGTTGTTTCCAATACAAAGTAAGATACGTCGCCACGCTCGCGGAAATAATTCATAACCCTAAGTTTACTCACTTTGGTGGATGCAGGCGTTAAGAACAGTAATAACAGCGTGTTGATAGTCCAAATCCAGCGCCAAATATTTTTGTTCGTATTTTGGTGTTTTTGCCACCATTTACTTTTCACACAGAATTCATCCCAGCCCATACTTCCTGCCATAATGAACATGGGCAACATGGTCAATATAAAGCGTTCTTGTTTGTTTGGGAAATAAGAATGAAACACAAAGAAAATGGCTGTGGGCAATGTTAACCAGATATATTTTTTGAACCGAAATCCCATCCCCCAGAAAAAATAAAAACCTAAAGGAAGGATAAATAAGCCCAATAATAGTAAGGTGTAATTGTACCAAGGGCCATTGGGATAATCTCCCGAGTGATATAAATTGTAATTGGTGTATTCAATGAATTCTGCAAAGGGTTGTCCCCAAATAATATAGTCTACTATTCCTTGGAAAATAACTATGCTCAAAAGGGCGCCAATCCCAAAATAAATGGCTTGTAAAAATTGCTTGTTTAGTAAGAATACTAAACCAAAACCGCCGATGAAGAGTATGGTTTGAAAGCGAATAGAGAACGCAATTCCTGCAATGAAACCGATGAGTAAATATCTAATAAAACTGGTTGACGGTGGGTTTTTGAGAATGAGGTAAAGGGAATACAATAAGGGAACAATACAGACATATTCCACCAAATTTCGCACAGAAAGCAGAGGAAAAACCCAAAATATAGAGAGCAACCAGCTCACACGTATGGCAGATTGTTGGTTGGATAATATTTTCGTAATTTTAAAGCCAAAATATACAATTAATAGGTTGTAAAAGGCATGTAAAATTCTTACTATGAGCATTTTGACATTCGGATTGTCTAATCCAAAAAAGTGCAATATTTCGAACAAAATATAGTGTAATCCTGGATATAAGAAGCTGTTTCCAGAGGCGTGTTTGCCTCCGTATTTTGGAAGCCAATCGTTTTTTATTCCATCTACCCAATGTTGGGCTTTCTCAATTACCAAAAAATGGTCATCTTGAAAGGCGAAACCCTCGGAAAAAATGGCGGCAATGATTCTAAAGAAAATCCCAACAATTAATAGGGTCCTGAAAGGGTGGTATTTATAATAATTTAACAGGGAATTCTTCATCGTTCAAAAATAGACAAAAGTTGGTAAATGAGAACTTGGATTGAGATGGCAATTTGATAAAAAACGAGTTGATGTTTGGAATTCAACAGCGACTTTTGTGGTCCCGACAGGAATCGAACCTGTATCTAAAGTTCCGGAGACTTTCGTAGTATCCATTCTACTACGGGACCAATTTAATTGGCAAATATACTTGGAAATACGTGTTTTTTTTGGATAATTCGGACTAATAGTGATTAAGAATACAATTATTGTATTAGTTTATATAAATTTGTGACGGTGAACAAAATAAATACACTTTTGAGCTTTCGTACTTTTTTAAACAATGTTGTAAAAGGAATCTTTGTTTTGTTCTGTGCATCCCAAATCTGTGGTTGTACTTATTATAATGAAACCGTTGAAGATTCTGTGGGTGATAATTATTTTCCTGATTTTCATACTTCAAAAATTGTGGCTCAAGTTCAAGATGCCATCAATGTAGTGTATGGTCGTCTAACAATTTCAAATGGCGGTGTAATTACCTTTGATACTTCAACAGCTACAAAAACGCTTACCATTAACTATGGATCTGAATATTTAGAAAAATATGATGGCGTGAAGCGTAAAGGTAGAATTACGGTGACTTGGGATAGTACCGTCTTTTTGTCGGGTAGCACGGTTAAAGCCAGCATCGAGGAGGATTGTGGTTTTAATCAATATGCTTGCAAAGGAAGCATAGA
Source organism: Chitinophaga pinensis (assembly GCA_945860565.1). Lineage (GTDB taxonomy): Bacteria > Bacteroidota > Bacteroidia > NS11-12g > UBA955 > VMCP01. The sequence continues at coordinate 16,190 of CAMAQS010000029.1, forward strand.
GATTAATTATTGGGGTTTGAATCGCTGGGATCAACCTGAATATGAAATTCGCAGTGACATTGAACTAATTGAAGACAACGCAAGAAAAGATATTTTTGATTGGACAAATGAATATGTGCGGACACTAATTGTTGGTGGAAATACGATTACATCCATGGACGATGTGTGGGCAGTTATGGGAACGTCTTACGCTAGAAATAGAAAAGGCAGATATTACGATGCTGTGATTAAAGATTCCATATATTTCTTTAATAACTGTGCTTGGGGTATTGTGAATGGCCGAGTTGATATTAAACCGGTTGATGCTTCACAGCGCATGTTTGTTGATTATGGCACCAGTGGAGTATGCAATCAATATTACACTTTTAGGAGAGGAGAAAGGTTTGTGACCATTACAAAGAACCCTTAAAGACAATCCATTCAGTACATTATTTTTTTATTTATGGGCGAATGCTATATATTCGGTCCATGAAAAAGTACATTTTACCCTCCCTCGTCGTTGCTTTGATTTTGTTTATGTGGCAATTTATTTCATTCGCTGCGGTTAATTTTCATGCTGGTGAACAGCAGTACACCCCAAAACAAGACACCATTGAAAAGTTCATTAATTCCTTAAATTTAGAAGAAGGAAGTTACTTGATTCCGAATGTTGATCCCTCCACTCCATCGGATAAATTGGAAGCTGAATGGAAAAAAACCGAAGGTAAACCGTGGATGTTCGTTAAATACCACAAGAACAGAAAGTTTGAAATGGCCATGCCAATGTTCAGAGGATTTGTAAGCGATTTGGTGGCTGGATTATTGCTTTTGGTTGTATTCGGTTATTTAGGAAGTATCGGTTTACAAAAATCAATGATTGTTTCATTGTGTTTTGGATTGTTCTCGTTTATCTATATCCCTTATACCAATCATATTTGGTATCCTGCATTCGATATCATGGCATACTTATTGGATTCTATTGTCCCGTTTGCCATCATTGGATTTTTAAATGCAAAATGGTGGAATAAATAATTAATTAGTCTGCAAAGAGATTGCCTTTTGAGTCGAGCCAGGCATTTTTTGCGTTGTAATTTACCAGCCAATAATTTTCAAATTCATCGCTCGTTAGTCCGTCGAAATGGGGTTCAATATTAAATCTGCCATTGGCAAATACTGTTCCCCAATCGGATTCGTCCACGTTTTTAGATGAAAAACGCACGATAAACTGATTTGGGTAAGATGTTGGGGTAATTTCCTTGAACTTGTTATTGATTAAAACGGTACCATTGGGTTGAAGGATTCCATAAAGACCATTTTTTTCAAACAAGAAATTTTTGCCATCGAACTGGGATATAGCATTAAAAAAGTTGGTGGTATCTGTTTTGTTGAACGGATTATTGAATTTTACGGGTGTTTCGTTTATGTGATACACCTTCCAACCACTTTCGTTTTGAACTGCCATTGTAGAGTCGTTTAGTATGGAAATTTCTAGACCCTGAACCCCCGAGAATGAAGCATTAATTGGATTATACCATTGTTTTAACTGGGTGGATTTAATTTTTTTATTTTTTTTCTTGGAATCCATGTTCACCAAGCTGGTTTTAACAAAAATTCGGTTTACCAATGGTTCTATAGATTGTGATTTGCCTTTGTACGCAACTTGACCATTTTGCTTGTAAATGGTAGTGGTTTTTGCATCTGAGCACAAAAACAAGGGCCCTGAGAATGAATTGTTGATGGCACGAATACCCTCTTCGCATTGTATGTTCAATTTTAGCAGTGAATCGTTGGAATATGTAAAAATGGAGTGTGACCCGTTTCTTGCTTTTGCCAAATACATGTTAGATAGAACGGGTTCAATTTCTAAAAACGTGTCAGAAACTATTTTGCCTTTTACATTAATCAAATAAAAATACTCTTTGTCGTCTTTTTTAAATCCAACCTTGGCTTTGTTGTTAATGAATATTTCTGCATCCGAAAAAGGACCCGCAATGGCTTTGGTGCCATCGGGATGAATGTAAAAATGGTTTTCAGCTATTTTTACTGGAAGAGGACCGTTTCCAAGTGATATGGCATCAAACGGCATTTCGTTGCTTTCTGTTAAACTAGCGATGTCAGAATAGTTTAATCCTGTGAGCAATTTTCCGGATTTATTAAAAATCCCCCACGATTTACCGTTAAACAACAGTCCAATTTTTAAAGTTGTATCAAAGAAAATGCGTTGAAATTTACATGGAACTATTTCTTTTCCTTGAGAGTTTAAAATTCCATAACGGCCTGCCTTAGAAATAAATGCAAGATTTTTGCTAAACTGATTGACTTCTTCGTAGGTGTTGTCATTGAGTCTAGAACCGTCTTTTTCAATATAATAGAATTCAGGATTGTCGTATTCATCCATCTTTAATACCAATGCGCAGCCAGGAATGAGGTGAGCAGCGTTAAAAAACCATTTTTTGTGATTGGCTTTGGAAAATGGATAGGCAAAATCATAAGCGCTATCTATCCATAATTCACCAGTTGAAGAATCTACATAAATGAATTTTCCTTCACGGGTTAAAAAAGGCACAGGATTTACCCTTAAATATTGAAGTAAGTATGTGGCCTTCTTTTTTGAAGTTCCATTGGGATATTTTTTTAGGTAGTTGTTGTAAGCATCGGTGGTATTTAACTGTTTTGCTGAAACATACGCCAAACTATCGGCAAGTAATTTAGACAAAGATTCTAATTTCGATTGAGGAAAGCTTTGGCAAAAATTCAGGTAGGATTCTTCCGTATTTTCGAGTTTTGCCTCTTCAAAGCTCCATCTTTCCAAAGAATCGTTGGCAGTTCGAATGAATGGGATCAGGTGTGGAGGAGCTACTGCCACCGCTGGCTGATTTAATAGGTATTCTTTGAGTTTAAATATGTTGTTGAAACCAATCGCATTTTTAAAATATATGGTATCGTTTAGTTGCATAATGTTTTGTACACATACGTTGTATGCTGAAAACGAAATCAACTGTTTTGGAATAGATTGGGCAATGTTACTCGGATTTAATTGCGTCAATTCGACCAGTAGATTTGTATTGACGTTGGAATTTGTACTGCTCTTTTTGGAATAGGTGTATCTGTTGAGATTTTCAATAAAAAATTGGTCTAAAGTATCTGTGTTTATCGCATACTTTTTTTCAAATTTTCTTAATTCTTCGGTATTGTTTTTTTGAGAAAGCATCAACGCATGAAAAGCGTTGTTTAGAGCAGCACTGTTTTGGTTTTGGGGGATGTTGGTTTTAGACAAATAAAACCAAAGTGCTGGATTGGTGCTGTCTTTGGTTGATATTCTTTTGGTTAGTGTTTGTTGTGCTTCGTTGAATTGATTCTTCGCTATTTGCTTTTTTGCTTTTTTAATTGGGTCAAACAACGTTGAGGCTCCCATCGTTTTGGATGAAATGAGATTACATACAACTAAAAAGAGAAAAGCCAACTGCTTCAGCACCTAACAAAAATACGACAATATTGTATTTAACAGAAAAGAAGAAAAAATTTGTATTTCATAAAAAAAGCTGTATTTTTGAATCAAATTATGAAAAAGCACATACTCTTAATCGCTACTTTTTGTTTTATCTCTCTTGCGTTTTCACAAGCTGGTTTTGACGACAACGTTATGGATGTTCCTGTAGACGGGGGCATCTTGTCAGTTGTTGGAAGCGCCGTTTTATTCGGTCTTTACAAAAACAGAAAGAACAAAAACCAAGATTAAGATTAAGATTTTTTAAGGACTATATAAAAAAAGCCGTTCAACGAACGGCTTTTTCTGTGTGTAGTTAAAACTGCGGTCGTATTGGGGTGTTTTTCAAAATGGCTTCAATGGTTTCCATCACTTCTGTGGTTAATAAATGTACCACTTCATGTGCTGTTAGATTTTCAATTAATTGCTGTTCTTTGGAAGCGCCCAATATTACAGTAGAAACATCGGGGTTTTTCAAACACCATGCTATGGCCATTTTTGGCAAAGAGGTTCCTAAATCTTGTGCCAGTTTGTTCAATTCATTTACCCGGTTAAAATTCTCTTCAGTTCTTAGTCTCTGTGAAAGCCAATCGAGCTCTTCTCTTTCTAAACGAGAATTATCCGTTTGATTGAAATTGTATTTTCCAGTTAAAAATCCACTTGCCAGCGGACTCCAAATGGTGGTTCCCAATCCAACAGTTTTATAGATTTGACTAAATTCTACTTCTACTTTATCTCTTACAAACATATTGTACTGAGGCTGCTCCACAACTGGGCCAATCAAATGGTTTTGTTTTGCAAACATGTGGGCTTCCATAATTTCTTGTGCGCTCCATTCACTGGTACCCCAATATAGAATTTTACCAGCCATAACGAGTTGGTGCATGCTCCAAACGGTTTCTTCTATGGGCGTGCTTTTATCTGGTCGATGGCAAAAATAAATATCAATATAATCTAACTGCAAACGCTCCAATGCCTGGTTACAGGCTTCGAAGATGTGTTTTCTATTTAATCCACGTTGTGTCGGGACTTTTGCTCCAGCACCAAAAAATACTTTACTGGAAACAATGTATGAATCGCGGCTCCAATTTTTGCTTTTGAGTATTTTGCCCATTACGCGCTCCGATTCGCCGGCAGCATATACTTCCGCATTGTCAAAAAAATTGACACCTGCCTCGTAAGCTATGTCCATCAATCTTTCACTAATGTCGTTTTGGATTTGATTGCCAAACGTAATCCATGATCCAAAACTTAAACGGCTAATTGGTAGTCCTGTTTTACCTAGTTGAACGTATTCCATAAATACGAAGGTAAGATATGTTTGGTTTGAAGCAGTAGCTTTAAATACATTAGAACATTCTTTTACAAAGAAATAACACCGCTTTTATCGAATAGTTTAACCCACTTCGAATTTTTGAAGGTATCATTGATTTTTTTATGAAAGCCGCTGTATATTATAAATATGGGAAACCAGAAGTTGTTTCTGTTGCAGATGTTCCTGCTCCGATATGTGGAAACAATGAAATCTTGATTCAAATTAAATACGCCTCCGTGAACCGCACCGATGCCGGTTTTAGAAGTGCTGAATATGTAATTTCACGTTTGTTTAGCGGACTTTTTAAACCCAAAAATCCGGTGTTGGGTTGCGAATTTTCAGGGATTGTTACCCAAGTTGGATCGGAAGTTACGGATTTTAACGTTGGCGACCGAGTGTATGGTTTTGACGATTCGGGCTTTGGTTCCCATGCCGAATATAAAACCATCAAAGCCAGCGAACCCGTGTGTGTGATACCACATAATGTGGATTTTGAAATCGCTGCGGCCACCACCGAAGGATCGCATTATGCCTTATGTAACATCCGCGCGGCCAAAGTGCAAAAAGGCCAAAACGTGTTGGTATATGGTGCCACCGGTGCCATTGGCTCCGCTGCCGTTCAATTGCTTAAACATTTTGGTGCCACTGTTACAGCAGTGTGCCGAAAAGAGCATTTGGAGCTTGTTAAAAGTTTGGGTGCCGATGTGGTGCTCGACTATCAAGCCACCGACTATACCCAAACCACCGAACGCTACCATTTTGTATTTGATGCCGTAGGAAAATCATCCTTCGGACAGGCGAAATTGGTATTGCTGGATGGTGGCATTTACATTTCTACCGAATTAGGCAAAAATGGCGAAAATGTGTATAAAGCCATTACTACTAAATTTATTGGTAAAAAACGACTCATGTTTCCGCTGCCAATATCCACCAAAGAGGACTTGAAACTTCTGGGTGATTTGGTGTCGGAGGGGAAATTCAAACCCCAAATTGACTGCGTTTATGCGCTGAACGACATTGTTGAGGCTTACAAATATGTGGACTCGGGACAAAAAGTAGGCAACGTGTTACTGCGCTTGGAGGATTAGTGAAAAGCGCAAATAATTTTGGCAAATTCGGTCTCTTGTTTTTGAGGGATATTGATTTTGCCCTATTTTTGATACTCAAGAACCGCGATACACATCCCTAAAACCAAACACATTGTATGAAAGTCGATGCCAACGATATAGAATCTTATCTGCAAGCCATAGATCCTGCAAAAAAGGAAGCCTACGAAAAATTGCGCGCTGTAGTGTTAGAAAACATCCCGGAAGGATTTGAAGAAACTTTTATTTATGGTTCCATTGGTTATGTGGTGCCCAAATCTACCTATCCGGACGGATACCATTGCGACCCCAAAGTGCCTTTGCCCTTTGTGAATGTGGCTTGTCAGAAAAATTTTATTGCGTTATACCACATGGGAATTTATGCAAACAACGATTTGTTGGAGTGGTTTGTGGCAGAATATCCAAAACACAGCAAATTCAAACTCGATATGGGAAAAAGCTGCATCCGGTTTAAAAAAGTGGATGACATTCCATACGAATTGATTGGAGAGCTAATGGGCAAAATGAGCATGGAACAGTGGATTCAAATCTATGAATCCAATCTAAAGAATTAACGTTTTTTATCCCTCAAAATTAACTTTATTGTGACTCCCATCGCAATACGGTTTGTTTGCGGAGGCTCCACAACGGCAAAATGCGGTGACTTTGTTTTTCTGGGTTTCGTTCCCTTGCTTGTCCTTCACCACAATGTTTCCATACACCATGAGTGGGCCGTTTGGAACCGTTTCGATGATGGTTTCGCTGTGAACCGTTTCCGTTTTCGTGGTTTCGTTGTTCATGAAATAGGTGAGTGCTCCACTGGGACAGTTTTTAACTTGTTCAATGATTCTTTCGGTTGAAGCAGCTTCCGGTTTAATCCAAGGTCTTTCGGAAGGATTAAATACCTCCGGCAAAGAATTTTCTCCTTTCCAACATTTTGTGGAATGGATGCAAATACTGGGTTGCCAAACAATGGTTACTTCTCCGTTGGTATAGTTTTTCTTATCCATTTATATCTGTTTTAATGGTTATTTGATTCTCTAAAATTTTAGAAACCGGGCATTTATTTGCAATAATCAATAATTTTTGCTTTTGCTCATCGGTAATATCTTCCGAAAAGGTTAGTTCTCTGTTAAATTCGGTTGAGAATTCGTTTTCGTTGGAGGTGCGCAGGTTTATTTTAACCTGTATTTCTGGAATGTGCCACTCTTTTCGGGCGATATACATGCGTAAAGTTGACAAGGTACAGCCCGCCAAAGCTGCCAACAGGGTGGAGTAGGGGTCGGGACCAATGTCTAATCCGCCGTACGATGGAGGTTCATCCATAATGAGTATTCCGTTTCTCCATTGGATTTCGCAGCGGTAATTTTGCATGCCAATGCTGCCCAATACTTGGTTTTCTTCTGCCATTTTTTGTTACGTAAGGTTTAACTTCTGCAATATATCCATTTTTACGCCATCGTCTCCATAGGGGTAGTGAATTCCCGGTTCGGAAATGTGTACTTGTGGCATATTTTGATGTACGAAGTTTCGAATCCGCTCGCGTTGGCTGTCAGAATACCGTCCCCCAATAAGAACAAAATGTACCGACGGAAGGGATTTGAGTTTGTTCAAACCTTCTTCCTCGCTGAGTTTGGCATACACGGTAACGCGGTTAAATTCTTCCAACATGGTTACCACGCGGTGGCGCATGTCGGGGTTGCCTCCAAATACCACCATTACGGGTGCATTGGGGTTTGAATGTATGAATTCCGATTTCATTTTTGGGGGATGGGTATCGTGCTTTAAATGCGGTTTTGCCGTCGCGGGGGCGAATTAGCTATTTTTTGCTTTGCTTTTTGCCAAGAAATACAACAAAGCAGCTACAACCACAACATGCATAATATTTAGGACTATTCCATAAGGAATGGAAATTCCAGGAATGCCCATGAATGGATTGATGAAGGAAACAAACATTAATACCAAGGCAAGGATTCTAAAATTCTTAAATCCGTTTGAGGAATTTTTTTCGAATAGAAAAAACACAAGTGTTCCCAAGAGGGTGGGAACTACGCTAGAAATGATGATGGGAACCACTGTCATGGGTTGGTTGGGCTGAATGTATACAGTGTCGACAATGATGCCTGCCGCATGAAAGATGAAGAACAATACTGCATTTACGATTGCTGCTGTGGCTGCTGCCATGGCTCCAGCCATTAAGGCTTGTTTGATG